>CAZHEC010000106.1:0-4719 GCA_964531465.1 uncultured Nitrososphaeria archaeon
CCGATCTCGTTGAGGTGTATATACGCCGCAGCCCATACAATCCTTATCTCCTCATCCCTCCAAGAGTATCTAACTATCCAGAGGAACTTCTCAAGCTCATCTATGACTGAGGGCTTCTCAACTATGTAGACCCCGTTATCTAGGACGCCTGCCCCACTCTCCCCCACAACCCTGTCAAGGACAACCCTACCCTTACCAGGCCCAGGAATAACCACTACGCCGGCCTCAGAGCCGGGTAAAAGCACAAAAGGCGGGGAACGTATAAAAGACTCCTCATCAAGCTCCAGCGGAGCAAAACCGGACAGCAAACCAGTAAAAACCCGTCCAAGCATCCACAGAATAATCCATGCCCGATAATATTAGATTATATGCCCTCGATCAGCGGTAAAAATTGAAGGTATGCGGACTAAGATTTACGCCGCCACATTGTTAAGACTTATTAAGAATAGTTTACCCGGTATACTTGGTGAACTTGGTGTCCACCACGATAAAGGTCTCTAGGGACACAAAGGAGAGGCTGGTGAAGGTGGCTGCTAGACTCCAGGAGAGGTATGGTAGGAGAGTTGACCTGGACGAGGCGATAAGATACTTGCTGGATCTAGAGGGGAGGAGGCCCGAGTTGCTGGACTCCCTGGTTGGCTCCATGCCAGGACTAAGCGTTGAGGAACTCTATCGGGAGAGGAGGCTGGATGAAAAGAGGGCTGCGAGGAGATATAATATTTGATACCAGCATACTTATTGAAATAATCGCTGGAACCGATACAGGGAAGAGGATAGCCTCACTCCTCAAGGAGGAGGTTATTAGGGCATTCACGACAGAGCTCAACATAATCGAGCTAAGATACGTCCTCTGCAGGAAAGCTGGATGGGAGAAAGCGTCAGAAATTGTAGATAATCTGATTCGTTCAGGGTACATAAAGATAATAAGTACTAGGGAGATTTCAGAGAGGGCTGCACTCCTTAAGTGCCAGAGGGCATTATCTCTAATAGACTGTTTTACAATTGCCGCCGGAGAAACTACAAAGAGAAAGGTAATGTTTGCGAGAAAAGAGAAGGAGTTGGAGAACGAGCTCAAAAGAAAGCAATTTCAGACAACTATCATATTCGCAGCCGATATCGGGGGAAGCCCATCCTAATTTTGAGGAAATAAAGGATGTGCGGGGGGCGGGACTCGAACCCGCGAAGGCCTACGCCAGCAGGTCTTAAGCCTGCCCCCTCTGACCAGCTGTTCTTTTGGCCTGGCTCGGGCACCCCCGCCGTAGGTTTCCCTACATAGCTTCCTTAGGTCTCGGTATTTATGAGTAAGTGGGGGAAAGGGTTAATTCGGGGATTAGTTTTCTCTATGGGATATGAGGATACTCCAGGTTAGTGATTTTCATGGTAGTGTGAGGGCTGCGGAGCTTGCCAGGGATAAGGCGGGTGGGGTTGCAGCCGACCTGATAGTGGTGGTTGGCGATATAACTCATGTGGGTGGCCGTGGTGAGGCCGAGGAGATACTTGGGAGGCTTGCCCAGGCCGGGAGACCCATACTCTTCGTCATAGGGAACATGGACCTGCCCAGCATCCTAGAGTGGTCCCCGGAGGGTGTCAGGGCCGAGAATATACATGGAAGGTTGGTGGAGCATGGGGGCTGGAGGTTCTATGGCCTGGCAGGAGGCGTTGGAAGGGGGATAGGGACGCCAACAGAGTTCAGCGACGAGGAGGCCGGCAGACTCCTCCAGAGCATTCCCCAGCCCATGGACAAACTCATACTCGTAACCCACACGCCTCCACACGGCCTCGAGGTAGACCTGGCCGGCTCCAGGCATATAGGTAGCAAGGCTGTAAGAGAGTTCGTTGAGAGGCATCAGCCGCCGCTTGTCTGCTGCGGCCACGTCCATGAGGCCAGGGCCATATCAAGGCTTGGGAGAACAGTCGTTGTGAATGCTGGGCCTGCCAAGGATGGAAACTGCGCGGTGATAGACTTGGGTGAGGGCGGGGTGGAGGCAAGGCTTGACAGACTTCCCTAACACCTACCTAAAAGAATCCTGGAGGGTTCCCTAGAGTGGTGCGGGAAGATTTAGAAGACCTGATTAAAAGTCTTGGCGGAGAGATACTCAACGTAGGGAAGACCGTTAAGACGGTGGCTCAGGCCGCCGAGGCCACGGGCTCAAGCCCCCGGAAGATAATCAAGTCCCTGCTCCTCATAGCAGGCGGGGACAAGCCTATACTAGCGATAGTTGACGGTGAGTCGAGGGTTGACTTCAGGAAGATGTCGAGGCACTTTGGGGCAGTGAGGCTGGCAACCCCTAGGGAGGTGAAGGAGCTGACTGGATACGAGGTCGGGGAACTCCCCCCAGTTGGGATAAGGGTTAGGACGGTTATAGACCCTAGGGTTCTCGAGAACGAGTTTGTTATAGGGGGTGGGGGAAGGGTTGATAGACTCTCCAAGCTTTCTCCAAGAAGGATAGTCGAGTATCAGAGGGCCGAGGTTCTCGATATAAGCTCGAGGTGATGCTGGGCTTCAGCCTGCCTCCTTCGTGTAGGTCTCCACAAAAACTACCTTCTCCACGCCGTCAATATACTCCATCAAGTCCTTGGCTAGCGTCCGCTTGGCGACCTGGATTGCTGGGAGGAGGTATGCCTCGCTGGGAAGCTCTATCCTGACCTCCGGCTTCTTAACCCTAATCTTGAACTTCCCGACCTCAACGTCGGGTATCCTGTTATGGAGTAGGGCCTTAATGCGCTCTCTCTCCTCGCTCAGAATCTTAACAACCTTAACCTCGCATTCCAGAGTCTTCCCCGCAAGATAGGGGTTAAAGTCGATTGTAACCCTTCCCGAGCCTATGCTCCTGACTATGCCCTCCCTTCCATCCACAGTTATCCTCGAACCCACGGTAATAGGTCCCTCAACATCTCTCAGGCGTCTGAGAGGGATGACCTTAACCTTGTTTGGGTCCCGTGGCCCGAAGGCCTTCTCAGGGGATATCTCGAACCTCTTCTCCTGGCCAGGCTCCATCCCGATTAACTCATCCTCTATGGCCTTGAGGAGGAACCCCTTACCAGGTATCACGAGTCGGGGTTCAAATGGTCCTCCCTGGCCCGATGACTCCTTCTTGGCCACCTCCTCCAGCGTGGTCTCTACGAGTTCACCCGTCTCCTTAACCCTTACCGTGTAATCCACTAGGACCAGGTCTCCCTCCCTCACTAGGGGCTTCTCCTCAACAGTCTTCTCAACCGCCTCGCCTGAACCCTTATCAGACATACGGCTCCAATCGAGGAAAACCCGCTCAACTATTAACCCTTACCCGACTAACCCATAAACATTTTTAATTAGGTTGATGAGGTGAATTAATGGCGGGGTGGAGAACACTTCTACCCCCTCTTCCACGGCTGGTGCAACACTCATGTTCTCTCACAACCCATCCATCCGGCACCTAAAGACCGGGACAACAACAGTAGGTTTAGTGGCACGGAACGGCGTGGCCCTGGCCACCGACACCAGGGTAACTTCCGGGTTCTTCGTGGCCCATAGGAAGGGTAAGAAGCTCTTCCCCCTAACAGACTATGCTGCCATAACCATAGCGGGCAGGGTTGCCGACGCCCAAACCCTGATCGACTACCTCAAAGCAAACATAAGATACTACATGAACTCGTGGGGGAGGCCTATGCCCATAGCCTCTGCGGCCAGGCTGGCGGCAAACTTCATGCACAGATCAAGATACTTCCCATACGTAGCTCAGCTGATAATAGCGGGAATAGATGACACAGGGCCACATCTCTTTAACGTGGATCTCCTGGGAACCCTAACAGAGGAGACCCTAATCTCGACAGGCTCTGGGTCGCCTGTCGCCTACGGCATACTTGAGAGCGAGTATAGCCCCGACATGGATGTGGAGGATGCGGCCAGGCTTGCCTTCAAGGCCGTGGCACAGGCCATCCAGAGGGATATAGGCTCCGGGGATAGTATAGATGTGGCATACATAAAGGAGGGGGGTAAATATAGGGAGCTTACACCTGAGGAGAAACGACCCCTCTACTCAAGATACGTCAAGACAGTGTATTAGTCATGGTCATGTCCCAGCAGCTCTTCTCACTAGATAGGCTCAGGCAGGAGATAGCCAGATACTTCTCCGTAGTAAACCCCATGGACTCGGGGATAACCAAGATAGAGTTCGAGGGACCCAAGATAGCCATCTATACCCGGAACCCCGAGGTCTTCGCAAACCAGGACCAGGTGGCAAAGGACCTGGTGAACCTAATCAAGAAGAGGATTGCGATTAGGTCGGATGAGTCGATCAGGGTTCCAAAGGAAGACGTTGAGGAGAAGATTAAGGAGAGGGTTAAGGGCGTCCTAGGCATAATCTTCAACGAGCTTCTTGGAGAGGCTGTAGTAGAGATATCTTATGATGCACCCGAGCCTGATGACGCGGAGATTAAGCTCCTCATGGCTGAGACGAGCTGGGTTATAAGGGTTGAACGTCAGCCGCCCATGAAGACCAGGACCATGGAGCATGTCAAGAAGATAATCCACGGCGATCCACAGTATAGGCTCCAGGCGCTTAGGAATATAGGCGAGAAGGTCTTCAGGAACCAGGTCTTCGAGACCAATGATGCGGTCATAACCATACTTGGCTCGGGAAGGCAGGTGGGTAGGTCGGCAATCCTCCTCCAGACAAACGAGAGCAAAGTCCTACTCGACTGCGGATACTCGCCCAGCGGGACAAGAAACCTGGAGAT
>CAZHEC010000107.1:0-4685 GCA_964531465.1 uncultured Nitrososphaeria archaeon
AGTAGTGTCGGAAGCCGAGCCTCATGGTGTCTTAGGCAGCGTGGCGGTAAGAGAGGTCTTCACAAAGGGGGGTCTAGAACCCCTATGGGAGAGCCTAACCGCTACAACATCCCTCAAAGCCGTATGCCTCGTAGGAAGGAAGCTCCTGGTAGGAGAGGCGGGTCGGGTTGACGAGGAGGCAAGACTCCTGGTGGAGAAAGAGTATGAAACCCTATTCAACGAGCCGGCCACCATAGTTATAGCAAGCGCTGGGGGATGGCCTAGGGACGCAACGCTTGAGTCCTGCCTCCACACTCTATGGCTACTGCGGCCGCTTATAGATGATGGGGGGATGGTCGGCCTGGTTGCGGAGTGTAGGCTGGGCATAGGCTCCCATGAATTTATCAAGGCACTGTTAGGTGAGTCAGGTGATGAGATGTATTCCAGGCTTACAGACATTATCAGGAAGCTTAGGGAAGAGGGTGTGAGGATAGCCTTAACATCAACCCTCCCGAAATCCCTCACCAGCAAGCTACTCTCCTCAAAGAGCTTCGACACGGTCCAAGAACTCCTATCATACGGGTTCAGACTATACTCTAGGGGGGCGGGGGTCGCGGTAGCCGAGGACTCTTTGAGAATCTTTAGACCCAGAGGGGGACGAAGCTGACCACCATCATTAGGAATACCGCTGTGAAGGTTAGCTTCCTGCCTCGTGAGAGTGGGGAGACCTGGTCAAGAGGCGCTATGTCAGGTGTCCTGGGCATGAGGATTAGGAGAAGGAGGGCGAAGAAGAAGTATCCGGTGATGGCTAGAACCGCTATGGAGACGTAGCTCGCTATTCTATGCTGCCTAGCGTTCAGTATGCTCCTGAATATTCTCCCACCATCCAGCTGCCAGACAGGGAAAAGGTTGAGGGCGGTTATCAGCATGCCCAGCCATGCGGCGAACCCAAGAGTAGTGAACATAGGTATCATTCCAGGGTTCCCAAAGAGTGGCCGTAGTAGCAGGAATATAAGCGGTGAGGGGAGGGCTACGCCTCCAACCCTCTCAATCTCAGAGACCACCGACATGAACTCCTCTGGAGTGAACCAGACAGCCCTCATATACGCCGCAACTGCGACGACGAGTGCGACAATGAATCCTGTTATCGGCCCACTGAAACCAGCATCAAACATATCGTCCCGATTTATTATCGGCTCCTTCTGGAATATCACGGCCCCGAATGTTGGTAGGACTGTAGGTATCCCCGGTATGAAATAGGGTGGGCTTGAGTCCACGCCATCTATCTTGGCCGAGATTTTATGCCCTAGCTCATGTATCCCTATTATCGCCATCAATGCCGCCGTGAATAAGAGTCCCTCGATTACTGTGTCCCATATGGTTACTCTGCCTACAATTAGCTTGTAGATTGGTGAGGAGGCTCTGAGGAACCCGTCTAGGCCTACTGTTCCTAGTGTTGCGGCGAAGAGTATGAGTGGGAGGGATTTGATTCTCGGCTCGAAGACCCTCGTCCTAGCGTAGGGATATACCTTAATTATTATTCTGCCCTCATGGTCTCTCTCAGCCGTTGGGATGAGCTTAAGGGGCTTTAGCTCCCTATAGAGCTTCTTAAACCCGCTTTTAATGTCCTGCTCCTCCAGGATGAATGTTAAGACTCCTGCGTCAAAGAATATATCCTCTACTCTAAAGTATTTCTCAACCCTTCCCCTCACATCATCCAAATTAGCGTAAAACTCCAAGCCTCTCTAACCCACCTCCTTCGAGGAATACTTTAAGGTTTCCCACACAAACATGGGTATGATTAAGCTTTATAGCCTCGGCTCAGAGACTCCCTATTAAGGGATGGAGGCTGCTGAGGAGGTTAATAGCGGGTTCACGATTAGGGAGGCAACGGAGGATGACGTTCTCCCTGTTATGAACATTAACAGAATCTGTCTCCCAGAAAATTATAGCTATGGGTTCTTCGAGAACATTCTCCGCTCCTATCCAAAATCGTTCCTCATAGCGGAGGTGGATGGTAGGATAGCCGGGTATATCATGTGCCGTGTCGAGAGGGTTTTCTCGAGATTTGAGAGATTTAGGATTAGGAAGGCTGGCCACATAATCTCCATAGCGGTTCTACCCGAGTATAGGAGGAGAGGTATAGGTAAAACGCTTCTAATCAAGGCCTTGGAGAATCTGCGAAATTACTATGAATGCAGTGAGGCTTTTCTGGAGGTAAGGGTCTCTAATCATGGGGCCATAAAGCTGTATGAGTCGATAGGCTTCACAAAGATAGAGATACTGAAGAGATACTACATGGATGGCGAAGACGCCTATCTTATGGCTAAGAGGCTAGATTAAGTCCCCAGACTTAACCCTAATCAAGGGTATGCTAACCTCGTTAGGCTCGGCGGAAATTTGGTCTCCAAACCTCAGCCTCGACGAGACCTTATCCAAATGGACGTATCTTTCCTTCGGCACCTCCTCGAGCTTACAGTAGTATAGTATGGGCCTAAGGGTGGCTATGGGTGCATAGAATAGGAAGGCTATCTTTCTCTGTGGGTCTATGTTGATTATTGAGAGGTGGAGTGATGAGGAGAGGAGAACCAGCTGCTCGAATCCTTCAACCTCTATCTTCAGAGGCTCCAACGCCTCATCCATGGAACGCATAGATGGAAGCCATAATAAAAAGTCTTCACTCAGAGAAGATTCCCAGGTTCGGAACCTTCTTACCCGCCTCCTCCAAGTCCTTATGAGAGTCTATGCTCATCCAGAAGCTCTCCTCAAAGAGCGTCGCCGAAAGCCTCCCCTCCTCCGCTAACCGTGGAAGAGCCGTCCTCTCAATATCGCCCCTATCAGGAAGATACTTGAAGATATCCCTCCTAAACGCATAGACTCCGGCATTTATCCAGCGCTCCCTTATCTTCGGCTTCTCGACAAATGAGATTATCTTAAGAGTCTGGGGGTCAAATCTTACTACACCGTAAGGTGAGGGTAGGGGGGTCAAGGCTATTGCGCCAATATCATTCTCGCTAAGAGTCTCGAACAATATGTTTGGGTCTAGGTCCGTGATTATATCTCCATTGACCACCACGAACTCCTCATCCCCTTCAAGCACATGACCAGCATTCTTCACAGCCCCACCAGTCCCCAACGGCTCATCCTCTATCACATATCCAACCCTTACACCATACTTCCTACCGCTGCCAATCTCCTCTATTATCTTCTCCTTAAGGTATCCTGCGCATACTATAATATCCCTGAATCCATAATGTTTAAGCCATTTTATCTGCCATTCGATTATAGGCTTACCTGCTATGAGGAGTAAGGGTTTGGGTGTTGTATCAGTATAGGGTCTGAGACGTTTTCCAAATCCTCCCGCAAGGATTACGGCCTTCATCCAATCATTTGGGGAGATTGGAGGAGATAAAACTATCTGCTATGTCTTCGGAGCCTGACCTTGACCCCTGTCCTAGTATCCTCGACTATTATGCCGAGCTGAGCCAGTTTGCTCCGAATTGAGTCGCTGATTTCGTATATTCCCCTCCTCCTCAGCTCGCCTCTAACCTCAAGCAATATATCGAGAAGCTTCCCTGCCTCACCGATAATACTACCCCTACCAGGCCTATAATCCTGAAGCAAGCCTAAAGCCCTGGACAACTCCAGAATCCCCTCATAATACATTTCAAGCGCATTCTTGCCATGCTTGGACCTGCTTGTCATGTAGTTGTTAGCTGATCTTACCAGGCTATAGATTGATGAGAGTGCCTCAGGCGTATTGAAGTCGTTCTCCATAGCTTCGATAAATCTCTTCTTAGCGTCTGCCACGTCCTTCTCTACGCTTTCCTCATCTCTCTCCCCATCCGACTCTTGGATAAGGTCATGGAGGTCGTCTAAAGTCCCCCTTATCCTCTCAAGGTTCTGTGTTGCTTGGAGTAGGGCGTCGTCGCTGTAATCTATTGGGCTTCTATAATGTGCAGAGAGTATGAAGAGTCTTATCGCATCTGCATCATACTTCTTCAAGGCGTCCTTTATCGAGATGAAGTTTCCGAGGCTTTTACTCATCTTCTCACCGTTTATGGTTAGGTATCCTGTGTGGAGCCAGTATCTAACGAATGGCTTCTTACCCGTGTAGGCCTCGGATTGGGCTATCTCGTTCTCATGATGTGGGAGGATGAGTTCCTGACCTCCTCCATGTATATCGAGCTGCTCACCCAGATACTTCATGGACATGACGCTGCACTCAATATGCCATCCGGGGAACCCCTCGCCCCAGGGGCTAGGCCACTTAAGGAGGTATCCCTTCTCAGCTCTCTTCCATAAGGCAAAGTCGGCTGGATTACGCTTCCTAGGGTCGGGTTCAATTCTATGCTTCTCAAGCTCCTCAGGCTTCACGCCCGACAGCTTACCATAGTCAGGGAAAGTAGAGACATCGAAGTAGACTGTTCCATCAACCACGTATGCGTGCCCCTTCTCTAGCAAGACTTTAATCATCTCAATCATGTCAAGGATATGCATGGATGCACGGGGCTGTATGTTGGGACGCCTGACCCCGAGTGCGTCCATGTCCTGGAAGAAGGAGAACATGTATTTGTCCACGAGTTCCATGGGTTGGACACCCTCTCTCCTCGCCCCCTCCACTATCCTATCCTCCAGAGTATCCTCCCGTATATGCCCCACATCGGTTATGTTCCTAACATAGTAGACCCGGTATCCATAGTATT
>CAZHEC010000108.1:0-4670 GCA_964531465.1 uncultured Nitrososphaeria archaeon
ATTCACGGTCAGCGGGCCTGGAACCCTAGCGGCCAAATACCTCATAATCGACCCGGCCACGGGAGAGCTATACGATGTGAGGGACGCCGAGCAGGTGGCTCCTGGAGAGTTTGAGATAAAGCTCAGCCCAAGGCTTACACGCTCCTTCCTGCCAGGAGAATATAAGGTCGTGGTGGCAGCATACAGCGACCAGGTCTCGCTAGTCGGAAGCCGGTCAGAGTTCTTCGAGGTCCTAGAACTCCCCGTAGGAGTCCAGACAGTAACCGTTACAACAACAGCTGTCGAGACCCAGGTCATAACTACTACGGTGGGAGCCCAGACTGTAACAGAGACCATAACCACCACGATGACCGAAAGGGTTGAGACTGTTCCGCCGACCATCTGGGCCGTCTTCGCCGTAGTCCTCATAATAGCCGTGGCTGCCACAGCTTTCCTAGTCAGGAGGAGGTCGTAACCTCCCTCCCCACCCAAACAATTTTTTGGGTAAAAAGTTAATATGCTGAATGAGGATTCCCACTCTAAGGAGCCGGAATGGGTGTTTTAAGGACGATTGGGCTCAGAGCCCTCACCCTAGTAGGCGTCGTATTAGCCGTGCTCCTCATGCTGGTCATAGTGCTGGGTGTGACCGGGCTCTCCGATAAGATGCTGAAGGCTATAGCTGACCAGATACTCATAGAGCTTAAGCAGTCTCTTGCACGCCAGATAAGGGACCCCGAGGCGCTCCAGGCGGCCATAGAGCAGCATAAGGAGCAGATATATGCGTCTTTTGGTCTCGATAAGCCCTGGTATATGAGGATACCCGACATGGTGCTGAGGGTGATGACCTTCGACCTAGGTTACACGAGGACCATCAAGAGCTTCACGGGGAGCCAGAGGGTCGCAGACATAATA
Organism: uncultured Nitrososphaeria archaeon; assembly: GCA_964531465.1. GTDB lineage: Archaea > Thermoproteota > Nitrososphaeria_A > Caldarchaeales > Wolframiiraptoraceae > Benthortus. Next base: position 892 of record CAZHEC010000108.1, read on the forward strand.
TGGGAGAGGCTTCCCAACACGGTTCTCCTAGTAACCACCGCCATAGCGGTAAGCGCCGTAATAGGTCGTATAGTTGGGGTAAAGGTGGCCACCAAGCCGGGAAGCAGGCTGGACCGCATAGCATCCTACTTCTCGGCAATATCCTTCGCCCTCCCAACATGGTGGACGGGTATACTCTTCATCTTCGTCTTCGCGTTCTACTTTAAGCTGTTTCCATTCGGGGGGATGTATAGCGCGCCACCACCCGAGGAACCCCTCGCCAGGTTCCTGGACCTTCTCTGGCATGCAGCCCTACCAGTGACAACCCTGGTCGTGGCCCTGGTCGGAAGCTGGATATACGTTACCAGGACTATTGTGCTTAACACTGCTCAGGAGGACTTCGTGGCGGCTGCGAGGGCTAAGGGTCTGCCGGAGAGCGTGGTGAGGAGGAGGTATATCATCAGGGTTGCCGCCCCGCCGATATTAACCAATATTGTCCTAGGGCTGGCTGGCTCGATAGGTGGGGCCATCATAACCGAGACCGTGTTCCAGTGGCCTGGGATGGGCAGCCTCTACTACCAGGCAATCTTCAGCCTGGAGGAGAACCTGATAATAGCCCTAACATTCATCTTCACCGTGGTCTACGTGGCGGCCAGGTTTATCCTCGAGATACTCTACATAGTGCTTGACCCCAGGGTGAGGTATTGATGTCTGTCGGCAAGGATGCCCTGAAGGAGTTCTGGGCGAGCCACGTCTCAAAGGTTGGGGTAGCCCTCCTAATCCTCCTAGTCGTGGTCTCCATCTACGTTGTCCTCACATACCCCTTAGACTTCGGGTTAAGGTACTGGAACAACCCCGCATACTGGGCCGACAACCCGAAGGCCGTCCCACCAGAGTGGTGGAACCTCCTAATAGATAGGCAGCTCCCACCCCACATAATCAAAGACTTCCAGGAACCCAGCGAGGTGAAAACCCAGAGGGGAAGAAAGATCCTGGAATACGTGTATAGCTTCGACTTCCAATACGACGACTTCCCCTCATTCCTCTCCATGTCACTAAACAACGTCACGTTCTCTTCACGGAGGCCGCCGAGGGTGGAGATATTCCTTGATAGGCCCGATAATATCTCGGTTAGGCTTCTCAGATTCACTGTTACTGGCCCTAGGCCTGGAGAGGAGGCTCCCTACGTCAGGTATATCGAGGCTCCCAACAGGGTGATAATCACGGGCGATAAAAACACCTTCTCGGCGCTCTCCGCCATGCTGAAGAGGTATTATGGATTGTCGGTTAAGCCTAGTGAGGTGGGTGAGATAGGTGCGGAGAAGGTTGCCTTCGGGAAGCCTTCGGACGGCGGCTTCGAGGTTCTCAGGGGTATATACAGGCTCAGGGCCGTTATAACAGGGTATGATGAGGACGTGGACGTGGGGAGGCTTAGGATGGTTGTGGGAGGGCAGGTTTATGGACTCTCCGGCACAGACACCCTCGGGAGGGACCTCGCTGTAGGCCTACTCTTCGGGTTCCCGATAGCCCTCCTAATCGGGTTCCTAACCTCCACGGTTACTACCATAATAGGTGCAATAACAGGTGTGATTAGCGGGTATATGGGGGGGAGGGTGGATACGGGTATCCAGAGGCTCAGCGACATAATCCTCAACATCCCACTCCTCCCAATCCTAATCTTCTTCACCTTCATCCTCGGAACCCAGATACCCCGACTCTGGGTCATAATAGCAATCCTGATAGCGTTCAGCTGGCCAAGCCTAACAATAGTTGTCCGACCCATGGTCCTCCAGATACGTGAGAGCCAGTTCGTGGAGGCCGCCGTAGCTATAGGCGCCCCAAGGCTCTGGATAATGTTCAGACACATCTTTCCGCAGGTGGCTCCCTTCGTCTTCGCCCAGCTAATCTTCTTCACGCCCTCGGCGATACTGGCTGAGGCCGCCCTAAGCTTCTTAGGGCTTGGAGACCCCAGCATGCCGACATGGGGCCAGATACTTGAGACAGGGTTCAGGAGCGGCGGCGTCTACATTGGGTATTGGTGGTGGGTTCTGCCCCCAGGCCTCCTAATAGTCTTCGCAGCCATAACATTCGTCCTGATAGCCCTGGGGCTTGAGCCTGTTGTAAATCCGAGGCTAAGGAGGATGAAGTAGGTGTCTGTGCTTGACATAAGGAGCCTGAGACTCTACTACAAGACCCTTCGGGGAACCGTTAGGGCGGTTGAGCGGGTCTCCTACAGTGTCGAGCCTGGAGAGGCTCTCGGGATAGTAGGGGAGTCGGGATGCGGGAAGACAAGCATGGCCAACGCTATAATGAGGACCCTTCCATCAAACGTGGAGGTCTATGATGGCCACGTGATAGTGGATGGTCATGACGTGGTAAGGATGAGTGAGGAGGAGGTTAGGAGGAGGATTAGGTGGAGAAAGGTCTCCATGGTCTTCCAGGGAGCTATGAACGCTCTCAACCCCGTGATAAAGGTAGGCCTCCAGGTAGCTGAGCCGCTAATCATCCACGAGGGCATGGATAAGAGGGAGGCGCTTGAGGTGGCAGCAGATAGGCTGAGGCTGGTGGGCCTGCCTCCCGAGGTTTCCGAGAGATACCCGCATGAGCTCAGCGGCGGGATGAAGCAGCGGGTGGTGATAGCCATGGCACTCGTCATGAAACCCAAGCTCGTCATACTAGACGAGCCGACCTCAGCCCTAGACGTGAGCATCCAGGCCCAGATAATGAACCTCCTCAAGAAGCTTAAACGTGAGATGGGTCTCTCCATGATATTCATAACACATGACATAGCCCTGGCAAGCGACTTAAGCGACAGGATAGCGGTCATGTATGCTGGCCAGATAGTAGAGATAGGCTCGGCTGAGCAGGTCCTCCTGGAGCCCAAGCATCCCTATACCCAGAAGCTCCTGGCCGCAACACCCAGGCTAAGAGCAGACATAACTCCAGAGTTTATACCTGGGGCTCCACCCGACCTGGCCAGCCCCCCGCCTGGATGCAGGTTCCACCCCAGATGCCCATACGTGATGGATAAGTGCCGCAGGGAAGAGCCGCCAGACTTCGAGGTGGATGGAGGAAGATACGTGAAGTGCTGGCTCTACGGTGAGGAGGGATGAGCGACCTACTCAGACTCGAGGACATAAAGGTCTACTTCAGGTCTAGGGCCGGGCTCTTCAAGACGGTGGAGGTGAAGGCAGTGGATGGGGTCAGCCTAACACTTAGGAGGGGTGAGACGCTGGCCCTGGTGGGAGAGTCGGGGTGCGGGAAGACAACCCTGGCACGGACCTCATTAAGGCTAATCAAGCCAACGTCGGGTAGAATAGTCTTCGATGGAACTGATATAACGAGTCTGCCTGAGTCGGAGCTGAAGTGGTTCAGGAGAAAAGCGCAGGCAATCTTCCAGGACCCATACTCCAGCATAGACCCCTTCATGACCGTGAGTCAGATTCTCGAGGAACCCCTCATACTACACAAGATAGGTGGCAGAGAAGAGAGGATGGAGATGATTGCAAGGGCTCTTGAGGACGTCAGGCTAACCCCGGTAGAGGAGTTCATGGGCAAGTATCCCCACATGCTAAGCGGGGGCCAGAGGCAGAGGGTAGTGATAGCACGAGCCCTCATACTAAGGCCAGAATACATAGCGGCTGACGAGCCCGTCTCCATGATAGATGCCTCGAGCAGGGCTGAGATACTCTACTTGATGAAGGAGCTCCAGGAGAGATATGGGGTCGGATTCCTCTACATAACACATGACATAGCCACGGCCAGACACTTCAGCGACAGGATAGCGGTCATGTATCTCG
>CAZHEC010000109.1:0-4657 GCA_964531465.1 uncultured Nitrososphaeria archaeon
AAATTCAATCTTAACCAATAATTATCGCTACTGCGAGGGCAAGTAGGAGTGGGAGTGGCAGACCTGGGAGAATCCTTCTCCTTCTAAGAAGAAATATGACTCCTAGGTATCCTATTAGAAGGGCTGCTGTGGAGACCGCTGCCGAGACTATGCCGTGGTTCCACATAATGGCCGAGGCTGTTAGGGAGTAGAAGAAGAGATCTCCGAGGCCTAGGGTTATCTCGCCTGCCTCGACGGTTAGCCCCCTAAGCTGGGGCGCCTCCTCCTTCGAGAGCGTTGAGAGATGGCCCTTGAAGACTGCGAGGGCGTCGTAGGCCGAGATTCCCACAACCAGGATAAGGAACGTCCAGTAAGGTATGCTTATGCCCATTACTGCCCCGGAGCCTGCCGCAACAACCGAGGCAGCAGTAGCCGCAACAATCTCGCCTCCCCTCATGACAGCGTAGGAGAGTATTGTAGCTGCGGCTACTCCGAGGGGTAGCCAGAGCCTTATTAAGCCTGGGTTATAGAGGGTCGCCACGGTTAGGAGGTAGAGGACGGAGATTCCGAAGGAGACCAGCCATATGAGGGAGCCTATGAGGAGCCTGAACAGCCTCTGGCTTCTCCTAGCAATATAGAGCATGAGGAGGCCTGCCACCGTAAGGAGGGCTATGAAGATTAGGGTGTTGAGGTAGGGTGCTGGGGATGAGAGGGCCTCGCTGGGCGGGGCCGTCGGCTCCGGCTCCTCAACAGGCGTTATAACGGGTCTGCTAGGCCTAATCCTGGCCAGGATTAGGAGGCCTGCGAATACCCATGTAAGGGCTAGAGACAGCACGACTGGGTAATAACTCCTAAGGTGGTCCAGCCTCACCCCTCTCGACACCTCACTACCTCGGCCCACTTTAAATATTCCAACCCTCAATAGCCTGGAAAGGAGGGATGAAGGGGCTTGAAGTATCGGTTGATGGACCTCCTAGCCTGCCCAATCTGTAGGATGTTTCCCCTAAGGCTCATGGTCTTCGAGGAGAGGGGCATCAAGCCTCCCGAGAGGGTTGAGAGATGCGAGCTCTACTGCGCCTACCACAACTCCAGGATAGAGGAACTAGACCACGAGCCTAAATGCGTGGAATGTTATGGAAGAGAGATTGTCAACGGAATTATCACATGCCCTGGATGTGGCAGGTGGTATCCAATCGAAGACGAGATACCTAGAATGCTCCCAGACGAGCTAAGGGACAAGACACGAGACCTAAAGTTCCTCTCAAAATGGCGGGCCCGGATACCCGAAGAAATCCTGAGGACGGGGAGGCCATTCAATCTAAGCGGCCTATAAGCCAATTTCGGCATTTTTCTCCTAGGCATGACTTAGGGCAGAGCGGGTTGCTCTATGTATTAGAGCAGGAGCTTGATTATTCTAGACTATGTGGGCGTAATGTTTTTTAGGGTGGGAGACTAACCCCGCCCTACGTATATAGGGGTGAATACGTGGGATGAGTGCAACTCCATCCGGCGAGGCTGTGATTCTTGTGGGTAGGAAGCCGACGATGAATTACGTGCTGGCCACGACGCTGCCCCTGACGGAGGGTAAGAAGGTCGTCCTAAAGGCTCGTGGAAGAGCGATAAGCAAGGCGGTGGATGTGGTCGAGGTTGTGAGGAGGAGGTTCGTCAAGGACGCAGTTATAGAGAACGTGAACATCGGGACCGAGGAAGGCAGAGTAGGAAACGATGGAAGACCTAGGAACGTCAGCATAATAGAGATAACACTGTCCCTGCCCAAGAAGAAGTAAACACCCTCTCTCCTTCTTTCTAAAGCACTTTATACTTCCCCCACAGAGCACTAATATTAGGATGCTCAAAGAAGTTGATGAAGAGTTCGTTAGAGACGTTATTAGACCTAGGCATAGGAAATCTCATAAGGGTGAGAATGGGGTTGTCTTGGTGGTTGGAGGAAGCTGGCTCTACCATGGCGCCCCCTTCCTCTCGGCCATGGCTGCACTTAGAGCAGGAGCAGACCTAGCGTACATAGCCGCACCTGAGAAGGTCGCTACAGCCATAAGGTCCCTTTCACCAAACATCATAGTCCTACCCTTAACAGATATGAAGCTCACCCGTGGAGCCGCTAGACGAGTCCTGAAGCTTCTCCCTGAGGCAGACTCTCTGGTTGTAGGCCCGGGACTTGCGTCTGGAAGCGAGCCGGGGATAGAGGTGGTGGTGGAGGAGGCGGCGGCTCAGGGTAAGGGAGTCGTCCTAGACGCTACAGCCCTCTATCCCGAGATACTGGCCAAGGTGCGTGGCAGACGGGTCGTCCTAACACCACACGCAGGAGAATACCGGAGGATGTTCGGGAGGCAGGTTCCGGAAGAGCTTGAGCAAAGGGCGGCGGAGGTCAAAAACCAGGCCCAGAGCGAGAAGATAACAATACTGCTTAAGGGATGGATTGACGTAATCTCTGATGGCGTTGAAGTGGCCGTGAACAAGACCGGGACACCTGCCATGACTGTGGGCGGCACAGGAGATATACTAGCAGGTATAGTGGCGGCCCTCCTGGCCAAGGGGGCAGACCCGTTCAAAGCGGCTGCTGCTGGAGCATGGATTAACGGTAGGGCGGGTGAAAGGGCTTCGGAGAGATATGGGCTCCACATACTCGCCACAGACCTTATAGACATCCTCCCAGAAGTATTGAAGCCCTTCGACAAGGTGGAGTAGAATTGGCCCAGGACCTACTCTTCCTAGCCAGAATCACCCTTATAACTTCCACTATGATCTACGCATCATATCAGGACTGGGTCTCAAGGGAGATTGACGATAAAGTCTGGATTGTGGGCGGAGGTATTGGGGCAACCTTAACAGGCGTGGACCTCGCGTTGTCCTGGAGCTTAATGAAACTAATCTTAACCGTTATGTCAATAGGCCTTAGCACGGGTCTCGCCTTCATGTTCTATTACATGGGGCTGTATGGAGGTGCTGACGCAAAAGCCATAGCAGCAATCTCCGCATCACTTCCAATCTACTACCCACCATTAGGACTCCACCCATTCACGGGACTAGCATCCCTGACAAACGGGCTCATCATCTCCCTAATACTCCCCATAACATTCCTACTATACAACATCTACAGAATCATAAAAGGCGACAACATATTCAAAGGATTCGAACATGAGAGTAGGTGGAGAAAAGCAGCCGCAATAATCTTCGGAACAAGAGTCAATCATGCGGGGAAATTCTGGTTCCCGTTAGAGGAGGAGCATGAAGGAACAAGATTCTTCAAATTCAACCTATTCTCACTAGACTTGGAGGAAAACGTCAGAGAAGACTCATGGGCAACACCAGGCATCCCCCTACTAATCTTCATAACAATAGGCATGATAACATTCCTAACGCTGGGAGACATATCCGCATACATACTTAAACTATTCACCCAGACATGATCAGAATATATACTCGATACTTCTCCGCAGATAGAGTGGAGCCAACATTTATTCAGGGTAAAGTTTGTTTGGTTTGGTGGAGGAATGGTGGTTTCGAGGCTTAGGACGGGGGTGAGGGGCCTGGATGAGCTTCTTGAGGGCGGGATACCTGAGGGATTCTTTGTGGCTGTTACGGGGGAGCCTGGATGTGGGAAGACGATACTCTCGATACACTTCATAAACCAGGGAATATTGGAGGGAGATAGGTGTATCTACGTAACAACTGAGGAGAGTAGGGAGTCTATAATCAGGCAGGCTTCCCAGTTTAATATGGACTTTAAGGAGGCGGTTGATGGAGGAAGGCTGGTGATTATTGATGCGCTTATGGGGAGGGAGGATAGGTGGAGTCTTCAGAGCCTTGATATGGAGACCCTTGTAAATAAGGTGGTGGAGGCTAAGAAGCAGCTTGGATACGGTAGGGCCAGGGTTGTGATAGATAGCATCTCGGCGTTCTGGCTGGATAAACCTGCAATGGCTAGACGATACTCGTATTACGTCAAGAAGATTCTCTCTAAGTGGAACTTCACGACCCTGGCGGTAAGCCAGTATGCCATAACCACCTCTGAGGCCTTCGGGTGGGGGGTTGAGCATATAGCTGACGGGATTATAAGGTTTAGGAGGGCTATACGTGGCGGAGAGCTGAAGAGATTCGTCGTCGTTGAGAAGATGCGTCAAACAAACCATAGTAGATACCTTCACGAAATAGACATCAAGCCAGGAGTCGGTATGATTGTTCTAGGACCTGTCAGAAGGAGGGTTGAGGACTTATCTCTTCCACCCGAGGTAGTCAAAAAGATACTCAAGGCTAGGCGGAAGGCTGGTGAAGAGCTTCCTTGACGAGAGAGATAATCTACAGACACTATAGCTCCGAGCATGTTAGACAAGAGATAATCGAATACTCTAGGAGAAGGTGGGTGGCGGTTCATTGCGAGGCCAAAGGAGAGGACGGCCTCCAGATAATGTTGAGATACCATCCGATAACCCGGAGACCATTGACCCTGGCCTCGCCCTCAGATATACAGCTAATCCTCGAGGTAGCTCGGAAGCTGAGGCCCAGAACATTCTACGCTTCCGTCCACACATATAGACGTCTCATCTCCAGGGATGACTTGCTCAACTTATTCAATATCAACTCATCCACTCCAACCTGGGACATAGACTCTAAGGATGGTGATTGGAGGAAGGTTGTAAGGGTTGCCGAGGAGATTATA
>CAZHEC010000110.1:0-4645 GCA_964531465.1 uncultured Nitrososphaeria archaeon
TGCGGCCTGCTGCTCAGGCATAACCAGGATGTGTCTTATGTTTGAGTCATAGAGTTCATCGTAAACCGGCATTATGGCTCCACCGGGGAGACCGAACATAACGTTTACCTTAAGTTTCTCAAGGGTCTTGACGACTGCTCTGGCGCCTGTTATCTCCGGCATCAGGCTTTCACCTCCTTTCTGGTTAGGAGAGCCTGCTCTGCTGCGTTAAGGATAGCTTGGGCTAGGGCTATCGCTGGCTCTGGGTGGACTCCTCTACCTGTCTCCTCCAACCCGTTTGACCTTACGGTGGCCTCGGCCTCCGAGTACCCTGTTGGGCTATAGGTGGGCCATACCTTATAATCAGCTATCTCGAACCCTAAATTATTCATGATGACTTTGCATGCTTTCACCACCGCCGTAATTGTGTTGGACCCGACCCCACCATAGCTCTCAATCCTTCCATCCCTGTTGACTAGTATTATGACTGATTGCCCGTCCTCGCCACCAGCCACGCTCATCTCAAGCAGCTGTATTCTTCTAGACTTGAATGCTTCTCCAGCCACCTTCCTCACAATATCTAGGAATAATGCCTCGGTAACTTTTCCTCCCGAGTCCCCTATGGACTTTATCTCGGCTAAGAGATTCTTTAGTTGATGTTCATTTAGGTTGAGGCCGAACTGCTTTGCGAGTATCTTGACGGCATGGATTCCCGAGTGTTTTCCAAGCACTATCCTTCTCTTCCTTCCAACTAGTTCGGGCATTATGGTTTCATAAGTCTCGGGGGAGCCGAGGATTCCATGGACATGGATACCTGACTCATGTGCAAAGGCGTTATCGCCTACTATCGCCTTATTCTTAGGAACAATTACTCCGGTTAGTTTTTCGACAAGCCTTGAGACCTCATATATTTTCTCGAGTCGTATGTTGATCTTTATTCCGTAGAGTTTGTGTAGGGCTACTGCAACTTCCTCGAGGCTTGTATTGCCGGCACGTTCCCCGATGCCGTTTATCGTGGCATGTATTATCTCGGCTCCAGCTTCAACGCCTGCAAGGGAGTTTGCTACGGCTAAGCCCAGGTCGTCGTGGCAATGGACGGATATGGGTATTCTCACAGACTCTTTCACCCTGCTCACCAGGTATCGCATGAGAGCCGGCATAGCAGAGCCTGTTGTGTCAGGTATATCCAAGCTGTCGGCTCCGGCATCCTCTACAGACTTAAAGACCTTAACAAGGAAGTCTGGCTCGGTTCTAGTCGCATCCTCGGCAGAGAAGTGGACGGTTAGCCCATGGCTTTTGGCATATTCTGTCATGGAGACAGCGAAGCTTAGAGCCTGTTCACGGGTCATCCTGAGCTTATGCTTTAGGTGTATGTCAGAGGTTGCTATGAAGATGTGGACCCAGTCTACCTCGGACTCTATCGCCGCATCTATATCATTCATGCTTGTTCGAGCTAGGGCGCAGACCTTGGCATTGAGGCCCTCCTTAGCTATCATCCTTACAGCCTGTTTCTCACCCTCAGAGACAACTGGGAACCCGGCCTCTATGATGTCTATCCCCAGCTCGTCGAGTGCATGGGCTATCTCTATCTTCTGTTCCACGGTTAGCGCAACCCCAGGTGTCTGCTCGCCGTCCCTCAACGTTGTATCGAACATCCAGACCCGTTCAGGGAGAGAATCCCCCGAGAAAAGGCTTCTCCACATCTTGATAACACCTCCTATAGGAGAAGTAGGAGCATGGTGGGAGAAAGAGCCTCCTCTCTAGAGAAGACGCCGCAGGAACAAGACGGAAGACCTAGTAGGCGCCAAGCAATATTCCCACCACGCCTTTGTTATGCTTTAGGCAGAATAGACAGTATTTTAACGTTTCTCCAGCCAAGCGCATCCCAGCTCAGAAGAGATTACTTTTATTATCTCGGGCTTCAGGCCGTGACGGCATGAGGCTTAAGATTGCCTTTATCCCTGGGGATGGCATCGGCCCCAAGGTTGTCAGCTTGGCTAGAGAGGTTGTGGATGAAGCGGCCGATCTTCTAGGCTTTGGCGTTGAGTGGGTTGAGGCTCCCGCTGGAGATAGAGTGAAGGAGGAGATTGGGGAGCCTCTTCCTAAGGAGAGCCTCCAGAGAATTCTAGGAGCAGACGCTATTCTTAAAGGCCCCGTAGGCGAGACCGCCAAGGACGTCATAGTTTATCTTAGGATGAGGCTCGATCTTTACGCTAACCTGAGGCCCTTCAGGAGTTTCCCAGGAATTAGGAGTAAGTGGGAGAACATAGACCTGCTAATAGTTAGAGAGAATACAGAAGACCTCTACAAGGGCGTGGAAGATGTGGGGCAAGAGCATGCAGTCTCACTACTAGTCATAACTAGGAAGGGGGCTGAGAGGATCGCCAGGACGGCCTTGAGACTCGCCTCCAAGAGGAGGAGAAAGCTCACAGTAGTTCATAAAGGGAACGTGCTGAGAAGCTACAGATTCTTCAGGGATGTGGCCTTTGAGATAGCTAGAGAGTTCCCTGACATAGAAGTAGAAGATATGTATGTAGATAATGCCGCCTACCAGCTTATAACAAATCCTAATAGATTCGATGTCATGCTTACCCCAAATATGTTCGGCGATATATTGAGCGACGAGGCAGCAGCGCTAATAGGCTCGCTGGGCTTAACATGCTCAGCAAATATAGGTGATAAGTATGGCCTTTTTGAGCCTGTTCATGGCTCCGCCCCCGATATAGACCCTGAATACGCAAATCCCCTTGGCCAAATATTGACGGCCTCCATGATGCTGGAGTGGGCTGCTGAGAAGAAGAGTGATGAGAGGCTTAGAGAGGCTTCCAGACTCATCAATAAGGCTGTCGATTCCCTCCTCAGGGAGGGAAAAACCCTAACACCAGACCTAGGCGGAAAATCCAGAGCAGATGAGGTAAAGAACGAGATTATGGAGTTTATTAGAAACTATATGGCGCAATAATAGGGAAATGGTGATAGGCATGACCTCGCCTGCACAGATACCTTTTGATGCCGTTAGAACCGCTCTCAGGATATTCGACATGGAGTTTTCCCTGATAATCCTCCTTATTATAGGGCTCTTATTCATCTTCGTGGGTAGAAGACTCGTCAAGATACTAACCTTCATAGTTGGCGGATTTCTAGGTGCTGCACTAGCATACGGATATGGTCTCACCTCATTCGGACTTCCTACAGCCTATGCAATAGCGGCATTAGGGTTTATTGTGGGAGGGCTGATAGCCTATGTCCTACTCTATGTGATTGCTGGGGCACTTGCAGGCCTCATGGTATACCAAGCCACACGCCCCCTCTTCCCAGACTTCACCATACCATTGATTCTGGCAATTATAGCGTTCTTCATCATAATAGTTCTCTTTAACCAATTGCTGTCTATTGGGACGGCGTTCCTCGGGGCCTTGATGGTCTCAGCTAGCTTGGGTAGACTCATACCTGTTAGCCCGCTACTCATGATGATACTGATTATCGTGCTGGCTGTTGCAGGAGCATACATACAGTTTAAACAGTCTTGACACGCTGTTTGGCCAGCTGATACGCCTTCTCCGCAGCTTCCTCAGGGTTGTCTGTAAATATTGCCTTGTTCACCCTTCTATGGTCTAGGTGCCCATCTTGGGCGAAGTCCTTGAGACGGTCTGTTATGTATCCAGTATCGGTCAGAATTATTAAGGGTATGCGGTAAATATATGCTAGGAAAGCCTCGATGAGGGTTCCAGCACCTCCACCTAGAACCACGAAAGAATGGCTGCTTCTGACAAGCATTATGCTCCTTGACTGGAAGGTCATCCCGCTGAGTATTGGGATTGTATTATATGGATTGTATCGGGGGTCTCCTGGCACCCGCCCCTCATCCTCTATCGGCAGTATTCCTATTGTTTTTCCACCTCCCTTAACGAAGGCTTCCGAGGCCACCCTCATCAACCCTCCATCGCCTCCACTAATCAGAAAGACCTCATCCCTATAGTCGGAGAGCCTTTCCCCAAATCTTCTCGCTTTCTCAACGGATTTAGATGTAGGGCTTGCATCGCTTGAGCCAGCTATACCGACTATCAGCGGCCTATCCATGAACCCTTAATAGAACCCGTCATGTTTTAGGTTTATCCACTCTCAAGCTCCATTCAAGGTCCACACCCGACCTTCTGAAGAGAACCTCTACTGGGCAATTTCTCAGAGTTATTCTAAGGACCCTCTCCGCTTCCTCTCCATTGTCAGCATTTAGTATTACCTGTCCCCGGACCCTTGTGATGGTGCTGGCTCCCTTCGGCTTCTCCGCCTCCAGGGTTATTCTCAGGTTACTGAACCTGAATCTGCGTTTCTCAGCAACTACCTTAAAGATTACCCCAAGGCAGCCAGCCAAGGACATCACAGCAAGTTCCAGTGGTGTGGGGCCGGTATCCCCGCCTCCTTTCTCACGCCTTAAATCAACTACAACTCTGTGGCCCCTATCGTTTGAGAGAAGAAACCTATATCCATCCAGCCATATCGCATCAGCCTTCATGTCCGGGGATTACAGGCGTTTGGGAATCATTTTAGTATTGGTGTTTAGCGCTTTTCTTTGATGAGGGGTTATGGTGTTGCCGAGAGGGTTAGGAGGGTTCTAAGGGATGGGGTGGACGTAACCGAGGATGATGTTAGGAGGGTTATGAAGGAT
>CAZHEC010000111.1:0-4638 GCA_964531465.1 uncultured Nitrososphaeria archaeon
CTAGGGGTAAGGCGTTCTGGGCCACAGAGGTCCATGCGCGGAAGACTGTTCCGGCATTTATAAGGGAGAAGGTGATACAAGAGATTAGGAAGAGGAAGGGGCTGCCGCCTCAGATACCCAAGATATCGGATTTTGTGGAGGAGACCTAGTCCTCGCCGCCCCTCATAGTCAGCACACTAATCTTTCCAGCAATCCTTGACCCAATCTCCATAAATGCCCTTGAGGCAGGTGATTCAGGCTCAGCCACAACTATTGGCCTGCCCATATCACCGTATTTCCTTATCTCAGGTATGAGGGGTATCTCTCCAAGGAACTCTACACCTATTCTCTTGCAGGCCTCCCTAGCACCCCCATGACCGAACACATCAACCCTCTCGCCACAATTTGGGCACAGGAAGTAGCTCATGTTCTCCACCACGCCCAAGACCTCGACCTTCAGACTCCTAAACATATTAAGAGCCTTGATGGCAATGTTTAAGGCCGCGTCCTGAGGAGTCGTAACTATCACTACACCCGTAAGCGGGATTGTTTGCGCAAGACTTAAGGCCGCATCCCCAGTGCCAGGCGGTAAGTCCACCACCAAGTAATCCAGCTCTCCCCAGAGCACACTTCCAAGCATCTCGGTCACGGCTTTACCGACGAGAGGCCCCCTCCAGATTACAGGCGCGTCCTCAGGGACCATGAAGCCGAAGGACATGACCTTGACGCCTAGTTCAGCCTCTGCTGGAACCAGCTTATTGCCCTCCCTCGTCTCAGGCGAGCTAACAGTCTTAACCATCCTAGGGACTGTGGGGCCATAGATATCCGCGTCAAGTATGCCGACCCTGGCGCCCATCTTCGCTAAAGCCATGGCAAGGTTGACCGCTATCGTAGTCTTACCCACACCCCCCTTACCGCTGGCAACAGCGAACACATTCCGGACACCCGGTATAGGTGCCTTACCAGGCGGAGCCCACTGCCTAACCTTGGCCGAGACCTTAACATCGACACCATTAACGCCAGGAATCGACTCAACAGCCTCCTTAACAGACCTAACAAAATCCTCCCTCAGAGGACACGCAGGGGTCGTAAGCTCAAAAGTGAAAGAAACCCTCCCATCCTCAACCCTCAAATCCTTAATCATACCCAAACTAACAACATCTACCTTCAACTCAGGGTCAATAACCTGCCTCAAAACCCTCAAAACATCCTCCCGAGAAACCAAGACCGCAAAACAAGGCGTTAAACCAGGATAAAAACCTTCCCAAAACACACATTCCCGAAAGATCTCCTAAAAGTTCCGGACAAAAATTCAAGGTAAACCATTAAAGATAAATGATAAACTGAAAAACGTAAACCATATACCAAATTAAAGGATAGATGCCGTAAAACTACCTAGTTCCATAGGAAAAGGATTGATGAAACAACCATAAGACTCCCAAAGGATTCGTCTCGTTTTTCTTGCTTCTGAAGGGATTTTCGGGTATGTTTTATGGGATAATAAGGGCTGTTTTGGTGCTGTGAGGTTGTTTATTCACTTTATTTTGGATTATGGAGGTATCGATAATCCTTTTTATTAGGGATTTCCTTTTTTACCGAATTAGCATGTGGTAAAAGTTTAATGGTTGTTTGTTTAAGGTTTACATTATGGGTTCTAGGAGAAGTCGTGGTAGGAAGATGGGGCGGAGGAGTGAGAATAAGGTGGATGAGGGGGTTTTGAGGGATGCCGTGGAAGTTGCCTTGAAGCAGCCTAGGCTTGCGTTTTATTCTCCTGTTGCTAGCGTTGTTTTAAATTATTGGAAAAATATTGTTCCAAGGTTTAGTATGAGTGAGGTCTTGGCAGCCATTGTGGAGCGTGAGTTATCTAAGAGGTGGCCTAACCTCTATAAAAGGGCGAGGGAAATCCTTGAATCTGAGTCTGCTAAAATTAGAAAACGTAAGGTGAGGAGGAAGTGAAGCCAACGGTATATGTTGCGAGAGAGATTCCCGAGGCGGGTATTAAGATTCTTGAGGAGTGCTGTGAGGTTAGATATAGGAAGGAGATGCCTCCTCCCAGTAGAGAAGAGCTTCTGAATGCGGTCAAGGATGTCGATGCGATATACTGCACCTTAAGCGAGAAGATTGACAGGGAGTTGATAGACTCGGCTCCCCGGCTTAGGGTTGTTGGAACTATGAGCGTGGGTGTAGATCATATAGACGTTGATTACGCCACCTCGAAAGGCATCTACGTCGTCCATACACCAGGCGTGTTGACAGACACTACAGCCGACTTTGCATGGGCTTTGCTTATGGCGACGGCTAGAAGGGTTGTCGAGGCAGATAAGATGGTTAGGAGTGGGGGCTGGAGGATTCAATGGGCTCCCACCATGATGCTAGGCCACGATGTCCATGGAAAAACCCTCGGGATAATAGGTCTAGGCAGGATTGGGCTTGCAGTTGCTAAGAGGGCGAGGGGATTCGATATGAAGGTGATTTACTATGATGTGATAAGGAGGAGAGACGTGGAAGAGAGTTTAGGAATAGAGTATGTGGAGCTAGATGAATTGTTAAGGAGAAGCGACTTCGTCTCCATACATGTACCATTGACACCACAGACTAGAAAGCTAATCGGCGAGAGAGAGTTAAAGCTCATGAAGCCCACGGCAATACTAATCAATACCTCTAGGGGGCCTGTAGTTGATGAAGCTGTGTTAGCCAGAGCGTTAAAGGAGAGGTGGATAGCTGCAGCCGGCCTAGACGTATTTGAGAAGGAGCCTCTTCCCATGGATAGCCCGCTCCTCGAGCTGGATAACGTAGTCCTAACACCCCACATAGCGAGTGCTTCATACGATACCAGAGCGAGGATGGCCGAGCTCGCAGCATTGGGAATAGTCAAGGTTCTGAAGGGCGAGGAGCCGGAGAACCTTTTCAACAAGGATGTGGTGAAGGTTAGACCGCTAGAACAGGTGAAGATGATTTAGGTATGAAGCTGATTGAGGTATTAAGTGAGGCTTTGGAGGAGGCTAGGAGGGCGGCGCAGGAGTCCCTTAGGAAGGGTGTTAGAACCCTCGATAAGGGAGCGTATGGCGACGTCTCCTACACATTTGACGTGGATGTGGAATCGGCTGTCGTAGAGGTTCTGAGGTCTAGGCTAGGCGACGTAGTTATAGCATCGGAGGAAATGGGCGTCAAGAAGTTTGGAAACCCCAAGTATTACGTGGTAATAGATCCCGTGGATGGAAGTAAGAACGCTGCACGTGGCTTACCCTTCTATTCAACGGCCATAACAATAGCGCGGGGAGAAAAGATCAGGGACATAGTGGCTGCAGGCGTGATAAACCTTGTTTCAGGTGAGAGGTTTCTGGGAGAGGTCGGTGGAGATGTTATCGTTGATGGTGGTAAGCCGAGGCTTAGCCGGGTTAGGAAACTCTCCGATGCATTCATATTCCTAGACCATGGCTCCTTCAGACCCGAGGGAAGGGGCTGGGCCTTAAAAATCATGGACAAGGCCAAAGATACAAGGTTCTTCTCCTCGGCAGCCCTGGAGCTGGCCCAAATCCTCAAGGGTAGGGCGGATGCCTTTGTCTGCCTAGGCCGAACACTCAGGTTCATGGACTTCATAGCGTCGGCATTCCTCCTACAACTGTCAGGAGGCTATTACCAAGTCATAGGAGGCGACGAGGACTCCTCTATACTGAGCGGTGAGAGGGTTGCAGCCATAGCCGCTTCAACACACCAACTTCTAGATGAAATATTGAGTGTTAGGGGATAAGGCTTAAAACCTCCTACTTCCATCTGGCATCGGACTTGGCCCAGCTGCCCGCATTTAAGGGTGTTAGAGAGGAGGTTAAGGCGTTAGAAAGGTTTAAGAAGACAGGCTACAGGATAATAGGTAGACACTCGGCTATTAAGGTCTGTCATTGGACTAAGGAGGCTCTAAGGAACGGGAGGCACTGCTACAAGAGATGGTATGGTATCGAGAGCCATAGATGTATCCAGATGACCCCAAGCGTCCAGTTCTGCAACCTTATGTGCCGCTTCTGCTGGAGATTCCATACAATTAACAGGGTTGAGGCATACTCGGGCATGTGGGACAGCCCCGAGGAGATAGTTAATGCAATGATTAGAGAGCAGAGACAGCTCCTCTCGGGCTTTAAGGGAAACCCAAAAGTCAGGAGGGAGATGTTCGAGGAGGCCATGGAGCCTAAGCACGTGGCCATATCACTTGACGGCGAGCCAGCCATATACCCCTATCTCGCCGACCTAATCAAGATAATCAAGAAACGGGGCATGACAGCATTCCTAGTAACAAATGGAACCTATCCAGAGCGGTTAAGGGAGTTGCTAGAGAGCGATGCGGAACCCACAAACCTATACATTAGCTTGTACGGGCCTGATAAGGAGACCCATATCAAGACATGCAACCCGCTCATAAGGGATAGCTGGGAGAGGCTCATGGAGAGCCTTAAGCTGATGAGGAGGTTTAGATGCAGGAAGGTAATCCGGCTAACTCTTGTGAAAGGATATACCATGAAGGACCCGGAGAAGTATGCCGAACTAATACGCATAGCTGGGCCCGACTTCGTTGAATGTAAGGGTTATATGCATGTCGGCGAGTCTCAGAAGAGGCTTCCGAGAACAGCCATGCCCAGCATGGAGGAGATAAGAGGGTTTGCAGAT
>CAZHEC010000112.1:0-4633 GCA_964531465.1 uncultured Nitrososphaeria archaeon
CAGTAGGCTAGGCGTAGGCCATCCTAGCGAGCTCCGCACCCCTCACCATGTTTCTCTCCTTCTCATAGGCTACCTCCCAGCTCCTAGTCCTCAAGCCACAGTCATTGCAGGCAATTATCCTTGACTCATCCCCCATAGCCTTCGAGGCATAGAGCAGCCTATCCCTAACCAGTTCAGGAGGCTCGATGAAGTCTGTATGGACGTCTATTACTCCTGGGGCGACCTCCATCCATGGCGTATATTCTCTGAATAGTTCCACAACCTTGAACCCCGGCCTTTTCTCAGGGCTTACTCCAGGCTCCCTCGTATCCCTATTCGAGCACTCTATGGAGATTTGGTGTATCCTGGCCTCGGCTATGTATGGGAAGAGCCTCGAGTAATCGCTATAGCATACATGGAGGGTTATAATTGCGTTAACTCCTCTAACGGACTCGTTTAGGGCCTCAACCATCAGCGGAACCTCCTCAGGCTTACTTGTAACCGCGGGCTCATCTATCTGTATTCTCTTTGCTCCTGCCTCAACTAATGCAAGTATATTTGGTCTGATGATGTTTCTGGCGATATCTATGACCATTTCCTCCTTAGCCCTTCTCCTAGCCTCGAGAGGGTCCTCCAACATAAGATACTTGGATAGATAATACTCGTCGAATGACCAGTCGGCGAGGGTGTATGCGCCTGTCATGGGAACCTTAATTCTTCTCTTAGCGATTCTCTTAACATACAGGTATTCATCTAGATGATACGGCTCTGTGAGCTGCGGCGGCCCCGTGAAGGCGCCCTTTCTATAGAACTCCCCATCCCAGACCTTAACAACCCCGAGAAACCTGAAGTTTTTAACGAATCTGAGCGGATGCTCATACATCTCAACACGCTTCTGCTCCCCGTCCCATACAACGTCTAGGCCTGCTGACTCGAAGAATCTAACTGCGAAGAGTGAGGCGTAGTCGTATAACGTCTTCAAGTTTTTCTGAGCTTCCGTGGGGTTTCTCAGAATCTCTAGGAGTCTTTCGAGCCCTTCAACGCCCAGCCTCTCACCCCATCTCCTAGTCTCCTCTATAGTCTTCTCGGTCCTCTTCTTGAGGAAGGGCGCCCTTGAGAGGCTTCCAACCTCCTGTGCGGGAAAGAGCTTCATCATGCTATCTCCTCCGCAACCCTCCCAGCAATCCTAGATATGAGCCTAACCTTCTCCTCCGCCACGGAGGGGGGAAGAAACTCCAGGTCGCAGCTGGGTGTGAGGTAGAGTCTCCTAGGCTCGCTTCTGCTAAGATAGAGTTCAACCTTCCTCAATATAGGCTCCTCCCTCTCCATCATACTATTCCTACCATCAATAATTCCTAAAGCCACCCCACTATCCAAGCTATACTCGGATAACTCACGTATATTTGTCGAGGTTAAGTCGAAGCCGAAGACGTCTAGGGGGAAGTCAAGGATAGCTGGCATCACGTTCAATGCATCTCCAAAGAACAGGTGTATCATCTTCTCACATTTCACACCTTTAACAGTCTCACCTACTGCTTGTCTGGCAAGTTCCAGGCTGTCCTGGTCAAGCCTCCTCCACACAAGGTAGGGTGCGCTTAGCTGTATCTGGCCCAGCTCCACCCTAGACTCTATCTCCACGGCCTCCTCATTAAGGGCCTTAGCCACCGAGAACAAAGCATCCTCAAACTTTACCTTGATTTCCGATAATGCTGTGAATGTGTATGGGTCGGGGAGGATAAGCTTGGGCCTCGCATTTCGGATTATCTCGGGGTGGAAGTATCGGCCTAGGATTGAGCCTTTGCGGCTCACGGACCCTATGATGGGTTTCTTGTAGAAGGTATTGTTGTCGAACCATCTTGCCAATCCGTTGAGCTCCACCTCCTCCCATCTCTCAGCGAAGGGTCTTAGGAGGTCATGCCAATCAAGCAGCCCATCTATAACGTATTCGGCCCCTAAGTCCGATTGGAGACTAACAACATTCTCGGCCTCCTCCAGAATCCTCTTCCTAAGCTCCTCCATGGACAGCCGGCCCTTAGCGAGCGCCCTGAAACCCTTAATCAGCCCCTCACTCCTGGGATAAATCCCCACCAAAAACCATCCAACCCTCATAGACTATACCTCCACGAATGCCCGGGAAACATCAACCCAAGATTTGTAAAAAGTTAATCTCAGTTAAATTTTTATTCTTGTGAAATTATTCCTTTTTCCTCGATCTTATGAGACGCGGCCTCCTAGCTGTGTTCCTCCTGATAGTAGCGTCAGTATCGAGCTCATGGGGATTCATAACCGTTCCCTACGGCGGGATTAACTATACCTCATGGCTCGACCTTGGCATAATCTATGGGGCTGGCGAGCCTCCAAAAGCCTACTACGTCAGGGTCCTCTACGACCCTTCATGCTTCGAGACCGGATGCGGCGTAGGTAAACCCTACAAGATGTGGTATGGAAACCAGTCGGGTCAGATAATGTATGCAGAGTCGGTGGACGGGTTCTCATGGAGCCCTCCCTCCCCAACTTACTCCGACAACCCCTCCATAGGCCCGAAGTATCACCACGTAGTTGTTTATGACCCAGCTAGATTCGGAGAACCTGATGGCCCCTACTATAAGATGTGGTTCTGGAATCTCCCCAACATATATGGCATAAACGCCATAGGATATGCTGAGTCAATAGATGGGATACACTGGGAGAATATAACAACCATTACCCAAGGCTCGCCAAAACTCGTCGAAGGAATATCTTCTACCAGATGGAACAAGGGTTCTTACGGACCCGTAGAAGTAATCTACAATCCAGCGGGTTCATCTACGTTGGATTCCTCAAATCCTTTGAACAACAGGTATGTGATGTATTATGATGGGACTAATGGTGCTGAGGAGAGGATAGGGTTGGCGATGTCCGTGGATGGGATACACTGGGTAGCATATGACGGTGATGGGGATGGGTATGCCGACCCCGTATTAGACTGCAGCCAGCCTTGGGAATATTCAGGGCCAAGATGCTATGTTGGCTATGGTTCTATAGTGAAGGATAACGACGGACTCCACCTATTTTACAGCGGAGGAGATAGGGTGAACCAGGGGATAGGATATGCGTTCTCTACCAATGGAGTGGATTGGTCCAAGTATTCCGGCAACCCCCTACTCCATGTCTCAGACCCTACCACGCCTCCAGGATACAGGTCCAAGAGAACATACACTCCATCGGTCATATTTGATGGGATCTTTAAAATGTATTACTCTGCAAAGAGTAATGGTGGAGATTATGCGATAGGGATTGCCGTGAACCTCTCGCCCATAACCATTACAACTACCGTTACTACGACGGAGACATCCACCGATACAGAGACACTAACGCTTACAAGCACCATGACCAGCACTTTCACGCTGACCCAGACGACTGCCAGGACGATTGTTAGGAGTCATACCGTAAGCATAACTCTCTGGAAAACTCTAACAGAGACACACACATCCTTGAGGACCACGGTAGTCAAGGAGACTTCATGGAGAACACTATTGCTAACTGAGACCATGACCTCAACACTCTACCTCGATAGAATAATAAGGGAAAACATAATCAACACCGTTACCTCCTATTCCACGGTAACTGTCACATCAACCCATGCTAAGGGTGTTGGAGGAAGGGCTCCCATGGTTTCTGTGCCTGAGAGGCCTGGGAGCAGGGCAGGAGATCTAATGACGGTGGTTGGGTTATCCTCGATAGCTCTCGCAACGGCGGTGGTAATCTCGGTTGTAAGGCCTAATGCTTTCTGCTTCATAGGGGAGGGCGATGTTAGGAGGGGGAAGGTGAGCATAAGTGATAGGGTTGTGTTCAGGTCGATGCTTGGGGGAAAGCTCCTCGACATCGCATCCTCGGAGATACTTGGATGGGAGGAGGTCTCAGTCAGGTATAAGGGTAGGACTTACCCGGGGTTCAGGCTCTCCACAAGCAGCGGAGAATACGTCATAGGATACTTGAAGGGGTTCCCTGAGAAAGATAGGAGGACCCTCGACGCCATGCTTGGAAACGGTTAAAGTCTTTATCAAGGTAGGTCTGCTATCCATGAGGGTGGAAGAATGGCTATCGAGGACATTACGGAGTTTAGGAGGGAGAGGTTTACCCGTGTAGGGGCTCATAGCCACGTTAAGGGGCTGGGGCTTGAGGGTCTGAGGGCCAAGCCTGTGGGAGACGGGCTTGTGGGCCAGGTTGAGGCAAGGGAGGCTGCCGGGATAATCGTGAGGATGATTAAGGAGGGCAAGATGGCTGGGAGGGCTGTTCTGCTGGCCGGTCCGCCTGGGACAGGTAAGACCGCAATAGCATATGCGATAGCCCGTGAGCTTGGCAAGGATGTTCCATTCGTGGCGATAAGCGGCTCCGAGATATACTCCTCCGAGCTGAAGAAGACGGAGGTTCTGACCCAGGCCATGAGGAAGGCCATAGGCGTTAGGCTGAGGGAGAGGAGGAGGGTCTATGAAGGCGAGGTCACCCAGATGGAGGTCAAGACACGTAAGCACCCCTACAACCCCTACCAGGAGGTCCCCGACCACGTCATAATCACCCTAGAGACAAAGGATGAGAGGAGAACATTTAGGGCCGGGGCCACCATAGCATCCTACCTCCTAGGCCAGGGAATAACAGTAGGCGACGTGATTAA
>CAZHEC010000113.1:0-4597 GCA_964531465.1 uncultured Nitrososphaeria archaeon
CGTTGGCCAGAATCGGGGCACCAGTCTTAGGGCCTGGCTCCACAGGGTATCCGTTGATTCTTTTCGGCTCTATCTTTGATGGCTTGAAGAAGGACTCAGCTACCTCCTTCTGGTCTCTGGAGAGTATGCTGACTGCGAAGGCACCGCCCCTATCAACGACCCCCTGTATCCTGCTGCCGACCCTTAACGCGGTCATGACCAGCGGGGGGTTAAAGGAGGCTTGGCTAAGCCATGAAACAGTCCCTGCCGCAACCTCGTCCCCAAACCTCGAAGCCAAGACATACAAGCCATAGGTCAGCAACCCCAGCACACGCCGCCTAACAGCAGGATTCAACTGCCCCACCAATCGCCCCAAAGATAAGGAGACCCAATAAGAATCTTAAGTAGAAACAACGTTTTGACTTAATCACATTCGATATCGAAATCGATAAATAAAAGGGCTTAAAAGCCGTTTAGGGATGTGGCTGAGGTTTGGGAGGAGGTGTGGGCATCTCTCCCGGGGGTTAAGGACGCTTGTTCTCTATCTGCTTAGGGGACGGCCTAGGACTGGGATAGAGATTATCAATGCTGTGGAGGAGATGACCTTCGGGTTCTGGAGACCTTCACCAGGCTCGGTTTACCCGCTCTTGAAGAGGATGGTTGGAGAGGGGCTGGTTGAGGCGGTTGAGGTTGATGGGAGGCAGGCTTACAGGCTTACCGATAAGGGGAGGAAGGAGCTTGAGGACAACCTAGGCTATGACCCCCTCTGGAGACCTGGGCCGAGAACCCTAAAGGAGGCAGTAGGAGAGCTTGAAGCCAATGTAGAATATATTGTAGACATGGTGGCCTCGGGTGAGAGTCTGGGCGAGGAGGAGAGGGAGAGTATAAGGAGGATTGTGAGGAGACTGGAGGCGGTCATCCATTGAGCATAGTCGAGACCCACAACCTAACCGTGGTGTATAAGGGAGGCGTAAAGGCCCTCAATGGACTAGACTTGAAGGTGGGAGAAGGCGAGATATTCTGTTTGGTGGGGCCTAATGGCGCAGGCAAGACCACAACCCTCCGAGTCTTAACAACCCTACTCAAGCCCACAGGAGGCTGGGCTAGGGTGGCAGGCTACGATGTTGTCAAGGAGTCAGGTAAGGTAAGAAAGATGATAGGATATGTTCCCCAGAACCTCAGCGCAGACGACGAGCTAACAGGTATGGAGAACATGATACTGCAATGTAGACTCTATGGGATAGGGGGTAGGGAGGCCAAGGAGCGGAGCCTCAGACTGCTCGAACTCGTAGGATTAAGGGAGGCAGCCAATAGACTTGTTGCAAGCTACAGCGGCGGCATGAGGAGAAGACTGGAGATAGCGATGGGACTTGTCCACACACCCAAGATACTATTCCTCGACGAACCAACCCTAGGACTCGACGTCCACTCAAGAGTAATGATATGGGAACACATAAGAAAACTAAACCAAGAAGAGAAGACAACAATACTATTCACAACACATTACATGGATGAGGCTGACAGAATAAGCGATAGGGTAGCAATAATAGATCAAGGGAGAATTGTTGCCATGGGTAGACCTGAGGACCTAAAATCCAGTATAGGAGGCGACGTAATCAAGCTGAGGGTTGACGGAAACATAGGCAGCGTTTTATCAGGCTTCAGCGAGATTATTAGAGTTGATGAAATAAATGGCGAGTATCGTGTGAAAGTTAGGAATGGTGAAGAGGCATTACCAATTATTCTACGTATCCTGGAGGAGAGAGGTGTGAAGGTTATACATGCATCACTAGTAAAACCTACACTCGACCAAGTATTCGTTGAGTATACAGGTAAGGAGTATAGGGAAGAGGAGGAAAGTGTAGATGTCAGGATAATGACTTACGTGAGGGAGAGGAAGAGATGAGCCTGTTATCATTCTCGGGAATCTCAGGGCTATTTACCAGGGAAATGAAGAAATGGTTTAGGCAGAGAGTCCAGATAGTATTTGCATTCATTATACCGTTAATGTGGCTGACGTTATTCGGGAAGAGCTTCAACATAACATATTTTCTGAATTTGCCTGAGGGAGTTCCACCTGAGGTAAGGGTCATGGTGCAGAAAGCTATTGAGGAGGCTCTACTAAGGGTGTTCGGCTCACTTGATTACTTCAACTTCTTTGCCGTGGGAATGCTCAGCGTATTCGCATTATTTACGTCCATGTGGAGCGGGATGAGCCTGGTATTTGATAGGAGGCTGGGATACCTTGAGAGATTCCTCGTAGCCCCGATACCAAGAGAGAGCATCTACCTGGCCAAAGTGTTCTCAGCCCTAGCAAAAGGACTAATACAGTTCACGATAATGTTGCTGATAACATTTGCATTGGGTCTAACACCTAAGCAGGGATTCACGCTAATAGATATGCTCAGCCTCTACCTAGTAATAGGAGGCCTAATAATGGCCCTCTCGGCAGTTTTCACGGCCATAGCCATAAGAATAACCAGTCATGACACAGTAATCTCGATAGCAAACCTAGTCAACATACCCTTAATGTTCACGAGCAATGCGATATTTCCCTTGGAGCAGATGCCTGATTGGATGAGGATTATAGCAGCATTGAATCCACTTACCCACAGCATAACCTTGACCAGATACCTCGTGCTTGGAATAGGCTCCCAAGCCCAGATAATTTACAGCTCCATATACTTGACAGGGTTCATTGCTCTCTGCGTTTCTTTAGGGATAACTGCTGCGAGAAGGTATCTTTAGTCTGAGGCTTTCTCAGCCAGCCTCTCCAAAGTTCTTAGACGCTTAACAAATTCCTCGCGGGTATACATGGTCCATATATCATAGTGGCTCATCTCCAGCATGCGGTCCAGCTCGCTGAGGAAGGATGTAAGCTCCTCGTCTATAATGCCCTTCTCCTCCAGCCTATAGCTCATCTCGGTTAGGGAGAGCTCGCCTGACTCATCGCCTAATAGCTTACCGCAAACCTTGTATGCAGCCCTCCTAACAATCTTCACAGCCTCCTCAACATCTCCACCAGACTCAACAATCCTACAAGCCCGCCGAATCTCCTCCAAAACCACGCCAAGCACCTCCCAGAAGCAAAGGAAGAATATGGGGGCGCCCGGATTTGAACCGGGGATCTCCGGGTCTCTACTCCGACCAGCCCTACAAGGGATCTGGAGCCCGGCGCCGTAGCCTTCAGCCCCGGTTAAGGGCTTGTTCCCCCTCGGTTAGACCCGAGTCTGGGCCACGCCCCCCAGATTTGAAAGGCTCCGTGTGGGTTATTAAACCTAACCTGGAGTGGGCTATTTATGAGGGTTCCTTAACGAACAATTGTTTAGTTTAATGTTTTGTTTCTGGTTATTTGTATAGTAAGGTAAGGATTAAATATGTCATTTGTTTAGATTTTCGCCCATGAGTGAGGTCGTCGAGAGGTTGATGAAGGATGGGGTCAGGTTCGTGGACCTGCAGCTGACAGACGTTCCGGGGAAGCTTCACCACGTAACCGTTACCAGGGAGTTCTTGGATGAGGAGGTGCTGGAGAGGGGTGTGCCGAAGCTAGACGGTTCATCGATAAGAGGCTTCGTGGAGATCTATGAGTCCGACCTGGTTCTCAAGCCCGACCCATCAACCTATGCCCTGATACCTTGGAGTGATGGAGAACAGAAGACCGCCAGACTCATCTGTGATGTTTACGCCGACTTCGGTGGAAAGAGGCTTGAGAAAGATCCCAGATATGTGGCCCAGAGAGCCGAGGAATATCTAAGAACCCAGGGATTCAGTGAGTCGAGATGGGGACCTGAGGCAGAATTCTTCGTCTTCGATAAGGTTTCATGGGATGTGATGACCCCGTATAAGGCTTCCTTCGAGATAAGGTCTAGGGAGGCTGCCTGGAATGGGGACTCACCCTACCCCATAAGATTCAAGGAGGGATACTTCCCCGCACCGCCGCAGGATACGTTGATGGAGTTCAGGAGCGAGGTGGCCTCAACGCTAACCAGATACTTCGGGATACAATGCGACGCCCATCATCACGAAGTCGCCACAGCCGGACAATGTGAGATTGATATGACCCACTCAACCCTGACGAGGATGGCCGACAACCTAATGACCTACAAATACGTGGTGAGAAACATTGCGGTAAAGTATGGACTCGTTGCAACATTCATGCCTAAACCAATCCACATGGACAACGGCTCGGGAATGCACACAAATGTAAGCCTATGGACCAATGGAGAAAATATGTTCTACGACCCCGAGGACGATTACGCGGAGCTAAGCCAGATAGGGAGATACTTCACGGGAGGACTATTAGAACACAGCCGTTCCCTAGCAGCCATAGTAGCACCAACAACCAACAGCTACCGCCGACTCGTCCCAGGATATGAGGCACCAATCTTCATAGCATGGAGCAGGAGGAACAGGTCCGCCAACGTCCGCATCCCAACTTACTACAGAGGAATGAGGAGAAGCAAGAGAGTGGAGTTCCGGACACCTGACACCTCATGCAACCCATACCTAGCCTTTGCAGCAATCCTAATGGCCGGGCTGGATGGAATAAAGAAGAAGATAGACACGGGAGACCCAGTAGACGAGAACATCTATCATCTAACTCCCGAGAAAAGGAGGG
>CAZHEC010000114.1:0-4573 GCA_964531465.1 uncultured Nitrososphaeria archaeon
TTCATCAACATCCCCGGGGGAGCAGCCTTCATCGGCGGGGCGGTCTATAGCCTGGCTAAGCTGAGAAGGAGCTACGCACTCTTCATAACGATAGGCGCTATAGCACCCATGATAGGCGGTGTCATGGCCAGGCTCGGAGACCCAGGACTCCTGCCCATAGCAGACCTCGTAGGAACCATAGCGATAGCCGTCGGCGTCTACCTAGCTTTGAGGAAGTGATATCACATGGAATCACAGGGTCTCGAGGAGCCTTTTACCCGAGTCTGTTAGCTTGTATCGGTATGGCTTTCCCTCCCTAGCTACGAGGCCCTCCTCCACCATCCTCTTCAGAAGCCTAGCCGTATGCTCCCTGCTTAGTCCAAGCCTGACGCTTACCTCCCTTGCACTTAGCGGCCCATCCCTCAGTAGCTTGAGAGCCTCTATCACGCTCCTCGGCACAGCCTCACGCTGTGTGATGCTGTGTGATGTTGCTGTAATCACGGGCAGCTGGGTCTTTGCCATAAGCTTACTCTTCATCCTGAGGAGGAGGACCGTGTATATGGTTGTCTGGGCTGCGAAGAGTGCTGCGAAGATTAGTGAGAGTGTCAGGGTGTCCATGCTCCAGCAACCTCCTCAAGGGTCTTGATAAAGTGTTTCCTAATGTGATGTCATGGCTACTCTGTGATGTCATGCGGCGTCAAGCTCTCTATCAGGCTTAGGGCCTCCCCATACTCGCCTCTCGCAAGGAGTTCTCCCGCCTCTATTATCGTTGCCGCGGCCCCCTCTCCCAGGATTCCGAGGAGTCTTAGGAGGAGGAGGGTGTAGATGCTCCGCTTTATGTTCTCAAGGGCCTGCTTCCTAGTTCTTGAGTAGGCTCCCTTTGAGACCCCCCTTATCCTGGCCTTCTCCTCGATGCTCATCCTCCTCCCCATAATTGATTGGGCTGCCTCGATTAGGAGGGCCTCGGCCTGGGGCATGGTTAGGTGAGACTCCTCCACAAGCCTCTCCAGGACTCGTTTATCGGGGATTCTAAGCCCTGCAGCCCTAAGAAAACGTTCAACCGATCTCCTCAAACCATGACGCCTCCAAGTGATACAGAACCGTATACCCTTCCAAGGATTTTACTCCATGTGGGGGAGGCCTGGATGCCGCTCCTCCACCTGCTCCCTCACGAGCCTATATCTTATCATATTACCTACACTGACCTTCTCCAGGTATCCCCTCTCGGCCAGCCTGGCCAGATATGTCGAGGCTGTGCTGAGGCTTAGGGGTTCCCTATACTCTGCTATGTAGGCCTCCACGGCGTCCCTCGAGGTGAAGTAGCTTAGGGGGAAATATTTGGGGAGAATTCTGGCGAGCTTGGCTAGCTTGCTGTTCTCTGCATACTCGTGTCTCTGTTCTCGTCCACTGCCACCATATAGCTCTAGGAAGTCGGCAACCTGCATAAGCTTCTCCCTATCTATCCTACCCTCCATAATGAGGATAATTTTGTCTCCCTCCTCGTTGGTCATCTCCAGCCTAACCCTTCGCCTCCCAGCCCTCAACCCATCATGCCACCTAAGCACCTAGGATATAATTCTTTGAGAGGGCCCTAAGGGTCTGCTGTCCCCGATGATATACCCATGGATTCCCCACGTATTCTATGCGGATGACCTTATGGTCTCGAGGATGGATATGGCCATCCAAAGCTGCGTCCTAGTGAAGACAGGCATGTTCGGGTCATTGATTATCTCCTCGATCATCTCTATGGCATTTGCGGCCCTCACTGCGGGGGTGTATCTCTCGTCGAATAGTGCGTCGGCTGCGGCCTTCGCTATCCTCCTGATGTTCCTCGGGGTTCCCATGTCATTAGCTATTGACTCGAGTATCTGGACTACGTTCTGCCTCCTCTCCTCCCAACTCTGTTGAGAACCTTCAGACAACTCATCCACCTCCCATGGTGATAAGGAGGCCCGGCCACCCGCCCCCTATGGGTAGGCTCTAACTTTTACACTTTTCTCCCCTAAGCGGGGAAAATTTTTAACCAATAAAGACGTGAAACATCCAATCCCTGCTCAGAAATCGTAATCTATGCGGAGAGAGCTTCTAGGATTTGTTTCTCTGCTTTGGCTTTCGGGTAAAAAATTTTTAAGATGGTTGGAGGGTGGATGGGTTGGATGAGCAAGGTTAGGGTTGTTAATCTTGTTAAGAGATTTGATAAAACCGTGGCCGTTAATGGCGTGAATCTTGATGTTGATGATGGAGAGTTCGTGGTTCTCCTAGGCCCCTCGGGATGCGGGAAGACCACAACCTTGAGATGCATAGCAGGTCTCGAGATACCTGATGAGGGCGAGATTTACATAGATGATAACCTGGTGAATGATCTCCCGCCCAAGGACCGTGATATAGCGATGGTCTTCCAGAACTATGCCCTTTACCCACATATGAAGGTGTATGATAACCTCGCATTCCCTCTGAGGATGAGGAAGTATCCCAAGCAGGAGATTGACAAGAAGGTTAAGGAGGTCGCCAAACTCCTCAACATAAGCCACCTACTGGATAGGAAGCCCCGCCAGCTCAGCGGAGGCGAGCAGCAGAGGGTCGCCCTCGGAAGAGCCCTTGTAAGAACCCCTAAGGTCTTCCTCATGGATGAGCCGCTAAGCAACCTTGACGCCAAGCTTAGAGTATACATGAGGGCGGAGCTAAAGAAGCTCCAAAAAGACCTCAGGATAACGACCATCTATGTTACGCATGACCAGGCCGAGGCCATGGCTATGGCCGACAAAGTCGCCGTAATGAATAAAGGGAAGGTTCTCCAATACGATGCACCCACAGTGATTTACGAGAAACCTGCGGACATGTTTGTCGGAGGATTCGTCGGAAGCCCGCCCATGAACTTCATCAAGGCCTCGATAAGCGAGAAGGATGGTCAGATAATACTCGAGTCAGAGCTCTTCTCCTACCAGCTTGACCCAGAGCTCTCCAGGATGGTGAAGGAGGGGGCTGCGGGAAGCGAGGTCTACCTAGGCGTTAGACCCGAGGACATAGTCCTCTCACGTGAGAAGAAGCCTGAGTCGGTCTTCCAGGCCGACATCTACGTCCTCGAGCCGATGGGCTCAAACATAATCGTGGACCTCAAGGCAGGCGAGTATCTCATGAAGGCGGTCGTCCCACCCACCGCAGACCTCAGGTTCGGTGAGAAGGTCTGGGTCGGCTTCATCCCCGGCCGATACCACATCTTCGACGCCAAGACCGAGAAAGCGTTGGTTTAAGAGGGTCAGGCTTTTATTTACGTGGAGGCTTCTTCCACGGGTGGAAGTCTACCTCTACTTCGTTGTTTTAGCGGCTGTCTGGGCAGGCGGATACATTGCTTCATGGCTGTTTTTTAGGGAGAGGCTGAGACGGGGGGGCGGCTTCAGGCTCTACCCATTCCTCGTTATACTGAGGTCGGAGAGGCTTGTGGAGATATTCGATAGGGTTGCTGGCTGGCGCCCCCTCCTCTGGAGGGTTCTGGGGAACATGGGCCTGGCAGTAGGTTTCGGGCTGATGGCCTTCGCTGTCTTCTTCCTGGCCAGAAACCTGGGCGTCTATCTCTTCGCACCCCAGCAGGCAGGAGTCCAGAACATAGTCATCCCACTCATAATAGGCGTAACCATAAGGCTTGAGCATCTACCCTACATGCTCCTAGCCCTCGGGGTAGTCCTCATAACGCATGAGGGGATGCATGGCCTCATAGCGAGGCTGGAGAAGATTAGGCTTAAGTCCACGGGGGTCTTCCTGGCGTTCATCTTTCCGGGAGGATTCGTTGAGCCTGATGAGGAGGAGTTTAAGAGGGCTTCCGTGGGAGCTAGGGCAAGGGTGGCCGCCGCAGGTAGCTTCGCCAACATAGTCGTGGGAGTCCTGGTGGTCCTCCTGATGATAGGCCTCTTCGCACCCCTGGAGGGAGGCGTGATAGTCCTTGATAGGGAGAATGAGGATGGGCCGAGGATAGGGGAGGTCATACTATCCGTGAACGACACACCCGTAAACCGCTTCACCCTAAGCCAGAACATAACAGCCAAGGAGGAGGTGATAGTTAGGACGAGTGAGAGAACCTACAGCCTCAAACTCTCCAAGCCCGTGAACGTCCCAATAGCATGGATAATCAGGAGCATGGGAGTAACCAGGATAGACTACTACTACCCCATGAAGGTCGGGGACCTAAACCCCCAGCAAACCTACACGGTCTACCGGACCCTTTGGTGGACGCAGCTAATAGCCATAGGCGTAGCAATCTTCAACATGCTCCCCATACACCTACTCGACGGACACCTCCTCATAACAAGCCTACTCGAGGCCAAGATAAGAGACCAGAGGAAGATAAAGGCCCTGGCATCAACTATCTCGGCGGCCTGCATAACCCTCCTAGCATCGAACATAATCTACACATACAGGACATTTGGGTTCTTCCAGATCTAGAAATCCTCTAGGTCGAAGCATAGGAACCCCTTCCTCCTCAAGTCCTCCTTTCCCAGATATTCTCTTTGCGATTACTCCATAGCGTGCTTCTGAGATGCCGCCAACCTTCGCAGACTTCTTTACGAGCTGATGTAGGATTGACTCGGCCTCCCTAAGC
>CAZHEC010000115.1:0-4561 GCA_964531465.1 uncultured Nitrososphaeria archaeon
CCTCCAAGCCCCCACAACCTCATCATCCCCCTAACCCTTACATTCAAACCTTAAATTCTATACCCGACCTCCTCAACCAGGTATGCCGAGATTTCCTGAGCATGTCTTTAGGGCCTACGATATTAGGGGGGTTTATGGTAAGGACTTGACCGATGAGTTGGCCAGAGAGGTGGGTCTGGCATTCGGCACATTCCTAGGTAATAGTGGGAACGTGGTCGTTGGAAGGGATGTTAGGATAAGTGGTGAAAGGCTGGCCCAAGAGGTCTCCCAAGGACTACTAGACGCAGGATGCAATGTAATCATCCCAGGCATAATAACCACTCCCATGCTATACTTCTCAGTAGTGCACCTAGACGCAGATGGAGGGATTCAAGTAACCGCAAGCCACAATCCTCCTGAATGGAATGGGTTCAAACTCGTCTCAAGAGGCGGCGACACGGTCTCGGAAGGGGCGGGGATGGAGGAGGTTAAGCGGCTCATCCTGGAGGGAGGCTCCAGCAAGTCCCAGAAAAGAGGCGAGATAAAGAAGATGGATCTAACGCAGCCTTACACGGAATATATCTTGTCGAAGGTTGATGTCAAGCCCGGGCTTAAGGTCGCAATAGACTACTCTAATGGTGCAGCATCTCTTATCTTCCCAAGGATTGCAGAGATTATTGGGATGAGGGTCGAGGCCCTCAACGCCACGCCCGATGGAAGGTTTCCAGGCCATTTACCCGAGCCTAACGAGGAGACCCTCAAGCCACTACAAGAATTTGTTAAGAAGGTTGGGGCAGACTTTGGAGCAGGATTCGACGGCGATGGAGATAGGATTGTATTTGTTGATGACCGTGGGAGGCTCCTTACAGGGGATATAACCCTCGCAGTGTTTGTCAAGTTTCTTGATAGGAGGGGGAAGGTTGTCTTCGATGTTAGCTCTACCTCTGCTTTAAGGGAGGTTATAGAGAAAAGGGGGATGGAGCCTGTGGAGATGAGGGTGGGGAGGGCGTTTCTCCTAAGGGCAGTAAGAGAGCTTGGAGCGGTGATAGGTGGCGAGAAGAGCAACCATCTCTACTTCCCCGAGCTAAACGGATTCGATGACGCAATCTTCGCCCTCCTTAGGATGGCTGAGATAGTCTCCAAGAGTGGTAGAAGGCTCTCCGAGATAGTGGACGAGATACCGCATTACCCCAACACACCGATAAAGACCTTCTACTGTCCTGATAAATACAAGTGGAGAGTTGTTGAGGAGGTTGCCGCACACTATGAGTCCCTCGGGGTTAGGGTGAGTAGGATAGATGGCGTCAAGGCATACTTTGGGGACGGGTGGGTTCTAGTGAGGGCGTCTAACCCCATGCCGGAGGTTAAGATGACGGCTGAGGCCAAGAGTCTGGAGAGACTCAGGGAGATAGCTGGAGAAGCTGAGGAGCTAATCAAGAAGATGATAAGCAAGTATGTTAGATGAGGGAGGACTGGCCAACCTCGTCTAGCGGCCTAGCCTTCCAACCCATCCTCCTAAGAGCATGGGCGAACTCATTGGCATAACCATGAACCGTGAATACCTCCACAGGATTGCTTTGCTCAACATATTCAACCAGGCCTGGAAAATCACTATGGCCGCTTAGGGGGAAGGATGCATCATACCTGGAATACCGATATCTTAGCGCCCACCCCGTTGCCACAGCCCACCTAAGCCTCCTCCTACTGGGCGGGTTCTCCCTCCTGCTAGCCACATACACGCACTCGCCCTGTGAGAAAACCTCAAGCCACTCAGAATTATGGAGGGGTAGATATTCGAGTCCAAGGCCATGCTCGACATGCTTTTCACTTATCCTGGAGACCGTCCATCCAGCCACAACAGGTACCCCCAAGAACGTGTTCACCATCCTGATAATCTCCTGTGCCTTACCTAAAGCATAGACCTTGAATGCCGGTATATCTCCCTCTCTAATGGTTGAGAGTATCCATCTGATCATGGATGAGTAAATCTCCTCTCTTGGCGGAAACCTGTATCCGGGGAGACCATAAGTTGACTCTATTACTAGCTTCTCAGTCTCCACAGGTCTGCCTCCCTCCAAGATCACACTACCATAAACGTTGAGGTCTCCCGTATAGACCAGGCGTTCACCCTCAGCGTCTATTATGAACTGGCTTGAGCCTAAGACGTGGCCTGAGGGCTGGGCTGATACAGAGATTCCACCCATCTTTAGTGTCTCACCGAATCCTAGGCTCCTCCCGTCAAGGTGTCTCCCGAATACTTTGAGGATGCTTAGGGTCTGGGGTGTTGCGATGATGCTCGCCTTTCTTCTGGGCACGTGGTCCGAGTGGGCATGCGAGATGAGGACTATTCCCTCGCCGTAGGAGTCAAGCCAGAGCCTTCTTCCACCAGCTCTGACGCCTATACCTCTCCCCCTGAAGACCCTCAGCCCAGGCACCAAGAATGAGAGATACGCCGTCCCATCTTAATAGTTTCCCCATGCTCATCCTTAAAACTGTCCAGATAACCCTTCACGTCGAGTTGGGAGGATTCAGCCCTACCTCGAGGCTCGCAGACCTCTACAGATATATTAGGGGGATTCCTCTCCCCGGGGACCTGAAGCTGCCGGCAGCGGCACTAGCCATTCCGGCCTCTCTAGCCCTAGCATATCACGGTGGAGTAATCGGGCATGCACCCCTTTTGACCGTCCTCCTCCTATCCGTCATCCCCCTTAACTATCTCATCTCAAGGCTGGGTCTAGGCCTTATGAGCTTTAGGAGGCTTAACGCGGTCCTCATGGTGGATTATGCGGCTGCATCCATTGGGGGGCTAATCGCCTCCATGCTGCCTACGCCCTTCTCCGATGCCCTCTTCTCCGCGTTCTTCGCCGCCTCTACATCCCTTAGATTCATGGTCTACTCGGCTCTCTGGGGGGAGAATCCATGGGGAGCCTCCCTCATAGCATCTGCCTCATCCATAATACAAGCACTCCCTACGATAATCATCTCACAAGACAGATTATTCTCAACTGCAGCCTCGTTGGGATACATTGTAGGCGCATTCATAGCATTATTCACCCTAACTATGGTCAATAGGTTTAGGATTAGGGGAGTGAAGCCGCTGAGCATGCTCACGAGCCTACTAGAGGTCTTCTTCGAGGGCAGGAAGGAGAACCTGGAGAGGCTGGTCTCGGGCATAAGCTCCCCTGGCGAGGTAAAGATAGAGACGATACTATTTATGAATGAGGAGGTCGGGAAGAAAATAGCCCTAGTTATACCAGACTTCCATCCAGGACCCTTCAGGAATTTCGGGAGCAGCATGCTACCCTACATGATTACAGAGAGGCTTGAAGGACATGGCATTAGCGCAGTCGTTGTTAGAGGATTATCTGGACATTCCAGGAATATAGTCTCTGAAGGTGATTGTGAGATGATTGCGGATGCAGTGGCTAAGGAGGTTGCGAAGTCGTGGGGCAACACCTCGTGGAGGCATGGGTGGGTATATGAGGTGCAGCATAACTACGCCAACGCAAAAATACTCGGCCTCCCAGAAACGAGAATAGTATTCCTAACACTACACCCAAAGGGGATGGAGGATATACCGCCCATAATCCTCGACAACGAGTCATCCAACATAATCCCTGTGGACACGCACAATAGTTTCTCCGACAATGTTAGAGAGCTTGACGTAGAGGACCTTGACAACCTTTCAAGGCTCTTGAGAAAGGCGGAGAAGGTGAGAGCCAAGTCAGGCGAGCTGGTCGCAGGTATGGGGAGAGATTACCCGCATGGATACGGGCTTGAGGATGGGATAGGCCCCCATGGAGTAACAGCCCTCATACTCGGCCCATCACATAGACCCTTAACCCTCATAATCCTAGATGGGAACAACGCCCTGCCGAGTGTAAGGGAGAGGATTATCGAGGAGCTTAGAATCCGTGGAGCAGGCATGGTAGAGGTCCTAACAACCGACACCCACCTAGTAAACGGGGTTAGGCTTGGTGGAAGAGGATACCATCCATTGGGTGAGGTCATCCCAGCAGAGACACTATCAAGACACGCACTCAAGGCATACGAGGAGGCTCTGAGAAACCTTGGACCCGTGACGGCGGGCAGGATTACCTTACGGTTTAGGGGGCTAAAGATGCTCTCCGAGGAGTTCCTAGAAGAGGCTTGGAATAAATCGAGGAGAAGTGCAAGGCTAGCCCTAATGGCCCTATACATGGCCCCGATAACCGCCCTAGCATTAACCCTGGCGGCGGCCCTTCTATAGGATTCTTATTTAAGCATGTAAGACGCATGGGGGCAATGATTTTATCCTTCCAGACTCATCACCATTGAGGTAGCCCCCTACATGAACCCATCCACGGTGATAGTGGGTAGAAAGGATACGATGCGGTATGTAACAGCATGTATAACCTTGTTCAATAGGGGGGAGAGGGAGATAGTTCTGAGGGCTAGGGGTAGGTGGATAAAGAACTGTGTGGATACTGTTATGCTTCTCAGAAAGAGCTTTTATCATGACCTGAGGATAAAGGAGGTTAGTATAGGAAGCGATGTCTTGGAGCATGATGAGGGTAGGAGAAGATACGTTAGCTACATGGAG
>CAZHEC010000116.1:0-4460 GCA_964531465.1 uncultured Nitrososphaeria archaeon
ATGGCAGATAATCTTCGCATACGGGGGCAGGCTCTGGAACCCCGATACAGGCAACATGGTGCTCGATAAGGCGGCTACCGAGAAGGCTCTAGAGTGGTTCTACAGGGCGTCCAGGGAGCTGCAGGTCCTTCCACAAGACATGACCACTTGGTCTTGGAGGTCAATCCACACCGCGGTTGTGTCGGGTGAGACGCTCTTCTGGTTCGGTGGAACATGGCACTGGGCCGAGTGGCAGAAGGTAGAGTATCATCCAGAGCTAGGTGCGGTCCCAGAATCATACCTATGGGAGAACTTCGCATTCTCCCTAGTCCCTGCAGGCGAGGCCGGAGGAAACCCGGTAACCCTCAGCCACCCCTTCGTCTACGTGGTTACATCCCAGTCGGAGAACCCTGAAGGAGCCGCCCTAGTCCTGGCCGTGGCAGCCCAGCCCGAGTTCGACGTGGCCCACGCCGTCGGAAGCGCCCATATACCCGTAAGGAAGTCTAGCCTCGAGCATCCGGCCATGAAGGCCTCCAAGTTCCTAAGCGACGTGGCATACATGCTCGACTACACCAACTTTGAGCCCATGCACCCGCTCTGGGGCAAATACAAGAAGATAATCTACGACGCCATAGCGGCGGTTGAGCTAGGTAAGATGTCTCCCGCCGACGCAGTGAAGTTCATAGAGGACTCGATTATGGCCGACCCAGAGCTATCAAAGGTGGTCGAGATAGTCTAGAAATCCTTAATTATTTTCCCTTAATTTTTACAGTTCAGGGTGAAAAGCTTCTTGGTTTTCTCAAACAATCCCAAGGCACGGTCATATATCTACATGGTAATCTTCCTAGGCCCTGCACTCCTCCTAATACTAGTCTTCTGGATACTTCCAGTCTTCTCCACAATATTCC
This sequence comes from uncultured Nitrososphaeria archaeon, assembly GCA_964531465.1. GTDB lineage: Archaea > Thermoproteota > Nitrososphaeria_A > Caldarchaeales > Wolframiiraptoraceae > Benthortus. Next base: position 888 of record CAZHEC010000116.1, read on the forward strand.
TCTCCTTCACAAACATGGGCATGAGGAAGGCTAACTGGGAGTGGGTTTACTTGGAGAATTACATGTTTGTCGGCGCACACCCCTTCTCCCAGAAGATAGCGATTAACACCCTCATCTACGTGGCAGCAACCCTGGCATTCAACGTCCTCGTAGGTCTCCTCCTCGCAATCCTAACATTCTACATGGATGATAGAACTAGCCTGGTCTATAGGGCGCTGTGGCTCCTACCTAGGGCATCTCCACCAGTAGTCTACGGCCTTCTCTGGCTATGGGTCCTCGACGCCTCCGAATACGGCCTCCTAAACCAGCTCCTAGCACCAATATCCGATAAACCCACACCCTGGCTCGTGAACTATGCCATGCCCAGCATAGTAGTTGTAAACGGCTTTATAGGAGCCTCCTTCAGCCTCATAGTCTTCTCCTCAGCCCTCAAGGCAATCCCCCCAGACTACCTAATGGCCGCCAGGGTTGATGGGGCGTCAGAACTCAGGATAGTAAAGGATGTAATCCTACCTCTGATGAAGTGGCCTATAATGTTCGTAACAGCATGGCAGACCCTAAGCCTCCTAGCCTCATACGAATACATCCTGATAGTGACCAATGGAGGCCCATTCTTCGAGACGGAGGTATGGTCCCTCTTCGCATACCATCAGGCTTTCCAACACCTTGAGCTAGGGTTCGGGGCAGCCCTCGCCATGATACTAGTGATAATAGCGTTAATAGTCGTCATAATACAGATGCGGTTATTCAGATTCAAGGAGATGATAACCCCCGTTAAGATAGAGCATACATAGGGGTGGGAGGAATGGGTAGGAGCCAGGAAATATACATAAGGGCTCCACGCTTCGGGAAAGTAAATAGGATACTGGGCAGAGCCGTTCTCTACGGGGTTGTAACAGCTTTAACACTCCCAATAATCATAATGTATCTCTGGCTCTTCATGCAGTCAGTCAGCGAGAGGGTCCTAATAGGGCTTATACCATCCGGATTTACTACAAATGGGTGGAGGTTCCTCTGGGGCCCGGTGAAGTTCGGCGAGGTTTTGCTTCCACCAATATGGCCTATAACCCTAAACTCCCTTGTAATAGCCCTTGGCGTAACAATTATAGAAGTGAGCATAGCTCTGATGGCTGGCTACGCCCTATCAAGACTGAGAGTCCCGTTCAGAGACAGCTTCCTTATATTAATCATAATCCTGCATGCATTCCCGGGAATAACTCTGCTCATAGCAATATTCTACCTCCTGAACCTAATGGGGCTAATCAACACGCTCATGAGCGTGATAATAGCCAAGGCGGCCCTAGAGATACCCATGGCAACGTGGCTGATTAAAGGCTTCTTCGACGCGGTTCCGTGGGATGTCGAGGCAAGCGCACTAGTGGACGGGTGCAGCAGGCTTCAGGCATGGTATAAGGTCATCCTCCCACTCGTGAAGCCGGGTGTGGCCGCGGTAGCAATATTCGCATTCCTTGCAGGCTGGAACGAGTTCATATATGCATTAACCTTCATCTTTGACCCGAACCTATATCCCCTGTCGATACACATAATCGGCCTCATAGGAGAATTCAGGTACGTGGATTACACCCTCCTAGCGGCCACCGCACTCTTCTACTCTATCCCACCCCTCGTCTTCTTCGTCATAACCCAGAAGGCCTTCATGAAGGTCCCGCTAGTAGGCATGAAGGGGGCCTAGCCATGGTAAAGCCTTATAAGAATTATGGAGAAGATAATTCTTGGGCCGCAAGGTGGCCGCCATGGTGAGCGTTAGGCTGGACGGCCTCTCAAAACATTTCGGAGAGGTCAAGGCGGTGGACAACCTCAACCTATCGATTAAGGATGGAGAGTTCGTTGCGTTTCTAGGGCCATCGGGATGCGGCAAAACCACGACATTGCTGATGATAGCTGGAATCTATAGGCCTACGAAGGGCAGGATTTACTTCGATAACATGGACATCACGGATATAGCTCCCAAGGATAGGAACGTCGGGATGGTCTTCCAGAGCTATGCGCTCTACCCCCACATGAAGGTCTACGACAACATAGCCTTCCCACTGAAACTAAAGAAGCTTCCCAAAAACGAGATAGACAGGAAGGTCAAGCAGGCGGCGAAGCTAATGCAGATAGACCATCTACTCGACAGGTATCCACGCCAGCTCTCGGGAGGACAGCAGCAGAGGGTAGCACTAGCAAGAGCCCTAGTGAAGGATGCCTACGTCCTACTAATGGACGAGCCCCTAAGCAACCTGGACGCCAAGCTCAGGATAATGATGAGGGCTGAGCTAAAGAAGCTCCAGAAAGAGCTGGCAGTAACCACAATATACGTTACGCATGACCAGGTTGAGGCCATGTCCATGGCGGATAGGATAGCGGTTATGAACGAGGGTAGGCTCCAACAATACTCAACCCCAGACGAACTATATGATAAGCCGGCCAACATATTCGTGGCAGGATTCATAGGCTCCCCTCCCATGAACCTAATCGACGCCACATTTAAGGAAGGCTCAGGAGAATACATAATAGATGCAGGCTCATTCACCCTGAAACTCGGGCCGAAACTAGGGGAAGTTGTTAAGGATGGCCTGACAGGGCAGGAGATAATCCTAGGTATAAGGCCCGAGAACATGGACATAGTCGAGTCAGCAGAGTACAACACGATAGAAGGAACAGTATACGTCCTAGAGCCTCTCGGAAGAGACCTAATAGTAAACGTTAAGGTGAACGACTACATGATTAAGGCGTTGACGAAGCCTGGCGTAGACCTAAACCCCGGAGATAAAATCTGGCTCAAGATAGACTTTGATAAGATGCATATCTTCGATAAGAGGACAGGCAAGGCAGTAATCTAACCTCCAGAGAAGTAGCCGGAACCTAGAAAACTAAGGAGATGAAGATTAGTCCATAGAAGCCCGGGAGGGGATTTGAACCCCTGTAGAGCGGGTCTGCAGCCCGCCGCCTAACCGCTCGGCCACCCGGGCCCATTTCTCTCTTTTCTCAGGCTTGTTATTTAGGGTTTAGGGACGCTGTTATTACTTTGAGAGTTTTGTTAGGGGTTGTTTTTGGTAGGTGTTAAATGTGGGTTGGTGGGTGGATGGGGTGGTGTCCGTGGGTGCTGGCTGGGAGGAGGCGGAGTATTCTTAAGATGATTATGGGGAGGAGGACGATTAGGATCTTCAGGGAGAGTGAGATTCCAGAGGGGGTTCTGGAGCTTATAGTCGAGGCTGGAATACGTGCCCCCACATACTTCCAATCCTACACGATTATCCATGTCGGGGATAGGGAGAAGAGGGGGGAGCTGGCTAAGCTGTGCGGCGTGGAGGCTGTAGAGAAGGCTGGGGCAGTCCTCCTAATATGCTCAGACCTCAATAGACCCAGGAAGATACTAGACATACTGGGCCACCCACACATACTCCAAGTAGATAAACATCCCATAGAGGCCATATACTCGGTCTTCGATGCAGCCCTAGTGGTGGAGAACATGGTTATCGCAGCCGAGGCACTGGGCCTTGGAACAGTTATACTGGACTGCCCCCTAGTGGAGGCCAGGAGGGTCGCCGAACTATTCAAACTACCCAA
>CAZHEC010000117.1:0-4357 GCA_964531465.1 uncultured Nitrososphaeria archaeon
GTTGTTGGTTCCGGGGCCATCGGTTCCCAAGCCGACCCTTATCCCCATCCTCAGCATCTCGTCCACCCTAGCCATCCCCAGGCAGACCTTCATGTTCGACACCGGGTTATAGGAGACTGCCGCATCCCTCTCCGAGAGCAGCACCATGTCCCTGTCGTCAAGGTGTATGGCGTGGGCCAATATCACGTCACTTCTCAGGAAGCCTATCCTGTCCAGGGCCTCGACAGGGCTTACACCATTCCTCGCCCTGAACTCCTCCACATGCGGCCTCGACTCGGCCAGATGCATGTGTATACCCACGCCCAGCCTATCGGCCTCATCCCTAACCTTCTCAAGGAACTCGAGGCTACAGGAATACTCGGCGTGGGGGCCTAGCCTAGTCCATATCCTCCCCCTCCAGCCATTGAATCTCCCAGCGAACTCGGAGCCACGCCTCAGGGCCTCCCTCCCCCGGGCCTCGTCGAACAGCTCTATCATGGCCTCGCAGAGAACCGCCTTCATCCCGGCCTCATCAACCACCCTAGCCACCTCATCCATGAAGAAGTAATGGTCATTAAAGCACGTGATCCCGGCCAGGAGCATCTCGAGGCAGGCGAGCCTAGCGCCTGCACGGACATGCCACGGCTTCATCCTGGCCTCCCTAGGCCATATCGTCTCCTTCAGCCATCTCTCGAGGGGTTGGTCCTCTACAGCATTCCTGAAGAGGGTCATGGCCGCATGCGTATGGCAGTTTATCATGCCAGGCATCACTATGCATCCCCTAGCATCTATCTCTACTTCGCCTCGAGCGTCGTTCTCTCCGACATAGGTTATCCTGTCGCCCTCTATCCCCACCGAACCTCCCCAGAACACCCTCATAGACTCGTCCATAGTCAGGATTATGCCGCCCCTAACAGCTATGTCGAACCTCATCTCCTAGATGCCTAGACACATCCTTAAAAGTGCTTGGAGGCCCCACCCTAAATGTAATAGTTAATTTTTTATAACATTACACAAATAATCTTGAATCCGTGAGAACTTATGGCGTTACAGTTGTTCCCAGGATGGGAAGCTATTATAGCGCTGGGTGTGGTGATCCTCGTTGTAGGAGCCGTTTTAGCAGCGGCTCGTCGGAGGGCCGGCTTGATGATAGCGGTTATAGGTTTTATCTGGCTCGTGGGCTTCGGCGTCTATATCGCTATGAGCATGGCCGGAATCTATGGGAAAGTTGCGGCGGAAGCAGGATACGTTCCAAACATAGTGGGCATCCTGCTGCTGGCCGTCGGGGTAGTCGGTGTCGGCATGCTGGCTAGGAAACGTAAGGGGTGAGGGGGTATGTCGGAGCAACCTTCCAAGGTCTTCACGCCAGCCGCGGTCATTATAGCCATAATAGCGATCGCCCTCGCCATATGGGGCACGGTCTCCTACGCAGCCGTTGTTGGTGCAATATTTGGTGAGGGGCCGCAGGTCTGGTCATGGGGGGCGGCCTTCCTGACGCCTGGCTTCGGGTTCTGGAGGGTGGTGGGAGGAATACTATGGGTGTTGGGGACGGTCTTCATAGTGTTGGAGCTTAGCGGCAGGACCTTTAAGGGATGGCGGCTCGTGAGGCAGGAGATTAGATGGGACTCCCTCGACATCTCGATAGCTGCGCTGACCGCCGCCATCTATGGGGGAGGACTCATAGCAACCGCCGGGCTTATAGTGATACCCGGGTTCACATGGATTAGGCCGGCCAACATGCTCTCACCTGTCTTCGGAATCCTCTTCGGGATACCCGGATGCATAGGTCTAGCATTTGGTAACCTGATAGCCGATGCTTTGGGAGGCTTCTTCAGCGTGGGCAGCATAGGGGGGTTCGTCGGCAACTTCCTCCTAGGCTACATACCTTACAAGTTCATGAGGGACCACACGTTGAGGTCTAGCAGGTCCGTGTTCGACTTCTACCTGTGGGGCGTCCTAGTCGGCTCCTTCTGGTGCGCCGTATACATAGCATGGTGGCTTGACGTGGCCCAGCCCCTCATAGGGCTGCCCCCAGTCATGGTATGGGGATGGTTCGCCCCCTTCGTCTTCATCAACAACTCGGTCGTGACAGCGATAGTCGGGCCAGTGCTCGCCTACGTGCTCTACCCAGTTGTCAAGAAATGGGGACTCCACTGGTCCGACAGGATTAGGATAATAGAGGCCTAACCTTTAATACCCCACATTTTTTATCTCGGAGGCGGGGCTCGGATGAGCTTTGAGTACGGGCTTTATGTGCCGGGTAACACCTTCTTTCACAGGCTTGACGCAAGGGTTAAGATAATCTGGGTTATCCTGACCTTAACTTTCTCCGTGGTTAATGGAAACTACCTCTACAATCCAGTCTACGGGGCCCTGATATATGGTGTCCTGGTTATATCCATGGTCCTCTCCAGGCCTGGGGGATTCTGGATAAAGGTCGTGGCCGGGTTCAGCCTAGTTGTAGCCTTCTTCAACCTCCTGTTCTGGCCAGCCTCCCTGCCGCCGGGAGGCAAGGTTATCCTCAAGGTACCATTGGTGGGATGGGAATACACGGAGCATGCCCTCAACATCTCATTAAGCAAGATGTTCCTAGTAGTCAACCCCGTGCTGGCGGCGGTCCTAACCTTCGTGACCTCAAGGCCTGGGGACCTCTTTCAAGCCCTTGTTAAATGGAAGATTCCTTACAAGGCCGCCTTCATACCCATCCTGGCCCTAAGGTTCCTTCCCATGGTGATTAACGAGATAAAGTCTATAATGGATGCCCAGAGGTCTAGGGCCCTCGAACTAGAGAGGGGAAGCCTGGCCTCGAGGCTCAGGAAGCATGTAGCCATCTTCATTCCGCTTATGGTGAGGATGATGAGGAGCACCATGGAGCTAAGCGTTGCCTTGGATAGCAAAGGCTTCGGGGCAGGTAGGAGGAGGACGTTCTCCATGGCCCTGAAATGGAGTTCACGCGAGACCTTCTTTCTCACACTCATAACCCTGCTCTACCTGGCCCCACTTATCCCGATAGGGGGTGTACTATATCCATGAGTAAGGCGGTGGAGGTCAAGGATCTCTGGGTAAGATATCCCGGCGAGGAGGATTACGTAGTGAAGGGTGTGGACCTTGAGGTAGATGAAGGAGAATTCCTCCTACTCATGGGGCCTAGCGGATGCGGGAAGACGACCCTATGCTACTCCATACTTGGAATCATTCCTAGGACCATTAAAGCCGATCTCAAGGGCGAGGTAAAGGTATGTGGAGTGAACCCTGCGGAGACCGAGCCAAGCCAGCTCCTAGAGTACGTAGGTATAGTCTTTCAGAATCCTGAGATGCAGTTGGTGACCACCTCAGTCTACGAGGAGGTAGCTTTTCCGCTCGAGAACCTGGGTCTCCCGCCAGACGAGATAAGGGAGAGGGTAGACGAGATACTTGGTGTGGTGGGGCTGAGAGGGCTGGAGCGAAGGTCGCCTGCAAGCCTATCCGGCGGCCAAAAGCAGGCCCTCGCCATAGCCTCGGTCCTAGCCCTTAGACCTAGGGTAATCGTGATGGATGAGCCAACATCCCAGCTAGATCCTGCCGGTACTAAGAGGGTGACCGACCTAATACTGAAGCTTAGGGAAAACTATGGGGTTACGATAATAGCCGTGGAGCATAGGGTGGAGTGGGCTGTCGAGCATGTGGACAGGGTGGCGGTCATGGTTGACGGGAAAATAGTAAGAGCTGGGGCTCCAAAAGAAGTATTCTCGAGGAGGATAGAGGTCGAGGAAGTCGGGTTCAGGCCACCCCAAGTATCAGAGATAGCATACAGGTTGGAGTCTAAGGGCGTGAGGCTGGAGGAGATCCCCGTAACGTTGGGTGAGGCTGTTGAGATGTTTGGGAGGCTGCTCACACATGCTTGAGGAGCCCCTGATTAAGGTCGAGGCCGTAGAATACGTGTATCCATCAGGAGTTAAGGCAGTCAACGGGGTTGACCTAGAAATTCGCCGCGGCGAGTTCGTGGCATTGATGGGGCAGAATGGGTCCGGGAAGACCACGCTGGCAAAACTCATGAACGGGCTTCTTAAGCCCACCTCGGGGAGAGTCCTCCTAAAGGGCAGAGATACAAGGGAGATGACTGCGGCCGAGTGCGCCAGGGTCGTGGGATACGTGTTCCAGAACCCGGAGCACCAGATCTTCGCCCCAACCCTCTATGATGAGGTCGCTTTCGGCCCTAGGAACCTTGGTATCCCAGAGGATGAGGTTAGGCGGAGGGTTGAGGAGGCCCTAGAGATAATGGACCTGAAGAAGCCTATGGACTCCCTCCCCCACCTCTTCAGCGTAGGTGAGAAGCATAGAGTGGCAATAGCTTCCGTGCTTGCAATGAACCCCGAGGTAATAATACTAGATGAACCAA
>CAZHEC010000118.1:0-4303 GCA_964531465.1 uncultured Nitrososphaeria archaeon
CCGAGGCCAGCAGCACAGACCACCATGGATAACCCATGTTCTGCCGCCAGCCTGGCCAGCCTAGGGTCCCTTAAGCCGCTTACGTCGTTTATTATCTCGGCTCCCGCCTCCACGGCGGCCCTCGCGGGTAGAAGCCTCTGGGTGTCGGCTGATACGGGGAGCCTTGAGGCGGATTTCACGGCTTCCAGGGCCTCCCTAAGCCTTCTAGCCTCCTCTTCCTCGCTAATCCTCGTCTCCAGATAGGGGGCCGTGGACATCGCCCCTACATCTATTATATCTGCTCCCAGCCTCTCCATCCTCCTCGCTTCCTCCGCAATCTCGTCATAACCAACTCTAACGGACCCTTTATAGAAGGACTCAGGGCTTACGTTAATCACGCCCATTATCCTAACCGGGTAGCCATCTCCAACCCACAGCCTGCCAAGCCTGCCACGGGTTAGCTGGTCATCCGACAACATATCTACGCCAGCAAACAATTGAATATACCATACTTAAATCATCCTCCCATGACATATATTCGTGAATAACAAGGAAATGGCCAGGGACTTCGAGAGGCTACTTTATGCCTACATACACTCTTATCTAGAAGCCATGTATGAGGTCTATAAGCCCTTTCCAGCGGTTATACATGTGAAGGCCCTTGAGATGCTCCGGGAGAAGTTCCGTAGTAGCATGGGGTTCGTTGGTGAAGCGAGCTTGGACGAGTTTGTGGGCTGGCTCAAGGAAAGAGGTTACGTGAAGGACCTAAGGGTCAAGATGAGTGGGGATGAAGTCGTCATAGCAGTGGAGGGATGTAGGTTCGCCCCATTCATCCACCCCAACATCAGCAAAGAGGGCCTATGCATCTGGGCCGCCTTAACCTCAACTATAATATCAGGTGGCCTACGAGGGGCTAAACTAGAGTTCCAGGAAGAGCTGTCAAGGCTGACGAACTCGGGCTCCCTGACCAGGCTCCGGATACAGAGGCTGGAAGACAGGTAGGAGTTAAATCTCCGAAGCAATCAGGCTATCTCAGGTGTTTCTAGCGTGCCCGCTAAATGCTTTCGATGCGGAGGCGAGGCTGGAAGATACTATCTACCGCATATGCGTAGGATGATTTGTCAAGCGTGTCTTATAGATTTCTATGAGAAGAAGGTGAAGAGCACGGTTCTAAAGTATGGTATGTTGAAGGGTGTGAGGAGCTTAGGGGTAGCGGTGTCGGGTGGGAAGGACAGCATGGCCCTCATCAGGGTCCTAAGCCATCTTTTCCCAACAATCAACATGAAAGCCATCTACATACATCTAGGAATACCCGAATACTCCGATAAATGCGAGGTCGTGGCCAGAAAAGTCTGCGAGGAGGTTGGAGTCGAGCTAATAATTCACCGTGTCTCGGATGAGGGATACATCATACCCGACTTCCAATATACGCCGTTCAAGTCGAGGATATGTGGAGCATGCGGCACCGTGAAGAGATACCACTTAAATCGTATAGCCTATGAGCATGGATTGGATGCGATAGCAACTGGACACAATTTAGATGATACTGTTGAGGTTCTCTTCGAGCTGTATCTACGGGGAGAGGTTGATGAGATAGCTAGGATTAGGCCTGTCTCGCCTGGGATTGGCACCAAAATGGCTGCCAGAATCAAGCCCCTAATCGAGATGACGGAGGAGGAAAACCTGTATTACGTGGATGCGACCAACACGCCATATGTGGAGAGCTGGTGCCCTTTGGTGAAAGGCTCACGCATGATGAGGAGAAAGGAGCTAATCAGGATGATAGAGGAGAAGATACCCGGGTTCAGACACACATTCTTTAAATCCCACATCAAGCGATTCCTTCCAAGACTGGAAGAATTGTCAAGGCATGTTCAGTTAAGGGAATGCGAGATATGCGGAATGCCTACTACAAGTAATATCTGTAGCTATTGTAGGCTTAGAAGCAGGGTTCTTAGGGTGGTTGAGATGTATGGGAAGGCGGGCTCTTGAGGAGAGGGTTCTTCGGAAACTATCCTTCAAGGCTGTATCATTCCTGGTTAAACATAATATTTCACCTATGAGCCTTACAGTTCTCGCACTTATACTATCCATACTTTCAGCCATATTCTATTATCTTGCAGTGGGCAGTAGGGCCCTCTACATAACGGCTGCGGCATTTTTACTCCTCTCAGGTATCCTTGATGCGATAGATGGTGCTGTTGCTAGGAGTTTGGGTAGAGCTACGAGGTTGGGAGCCTTCATAGACTCGGTTTTTGACAAGGTTTCGGAGTCCTCGGTATTAGTAGCGATAATCTCGTCAGGTGCGGTGAATGTTCTCTGGGGCTCCATCGCTCTCTCCTCCTCTATCTTGGTGAGCTATGTGAGACATAGAGGAGAGCTTGTAGGCGTCGAGGTGAAGGGTGTGGGGGTGATGGAGAGGGCTGAGAGACTTATAACACTCTTCATCGGAACACTCCTCGAAACATTCATACCAGGGCTACTAAACATGACTATAGGAATAATAGCTTTCTTCGCATCAATTACGGCTGCTCAAAGAATAATACACGTGGTTAGGAGTATCAGTCATAAGCCTTCCTAAAGGTTATGGAGCCATCCTTGAATTCCAGCTCATATACTTCATTAACCTCAAGCTTAACGCCGAGCTTCTCGTATTCGTCCTCGCTGAGGAATAGAGTCATTTTGGGTTTTAGGGGTTCACGAGGGAAGGGGAACATGCCCATGGATTGGAGCTGGGATAAGACGTCATGTATCATTCTTTGGACCATCATGGACTCCTCTGGCATTCCAAGCGTTCTGGCGGCCTCGGGCTTAACCCTACGCTCCTCCACTATCTCTATTATCTTTCCAAGCCTGCCTGTCTCCGGGTCCCTCATACTCGATACACGGTAAACCCTTACAAGAACCATCTATCCCGACTCCTCGAGGTCTTCAATATACTTCAAGTATTCATCCGCCTCTAGTAGGTTCTCTAAACCCGCCTCATCATCAACCTCTATCTTGGCAATCCATCCCTCCCCATATGGGTCCTCATTTATCAACTCTGGAGTATCTATGAGCCTACTATTAACCTCCACTATCCTTCCCGATATGGGTGCATAGACCTCCGCAGAAGCCTTGACGGACTCTAGGGTGGCTATGGGCTCATTCTCCGTGAAGCTATGGCCAACGTTGGGAAGCTCCACGTAAACAACTTCCCTGAGCTTCTTCTGAGCGTAATCGGTTATTCCGAGAACCGCCTCACCCTCCTCGACCCTTAGCCATACATGCTCACGGCTATAGAGTAGGTCTAGGGGGACCTCATACTCCTCCGACATAACTCCCTCAACACCCCAAACCCAGAATATTATTTGAGCATATCCCTTATGGATTTGTATTCTCCCTTCTTGTAATACTTTATGGAGGTCTCCAATCTAACCCTGGCTCCAAGATACTCAAAGAGTGTAAGTAGCTCTCCTCCGGATATCTCCGTAAGCTGGCCTGCAGCTATCTTGGATGCAAGTAATGCCGCCACCCTTCTAGCAAGCTCTGGATATTGTTTGAGTGCTGCGTCTAGGACCTCCTCGCCCCTATCGACCAGATGTTTCCTCAGGATCTCTACTGGATCCTTCACTGTCTCCCCGACCTTCTCTCCCCTCTTGGCCGCAGCCTCCATAAGCCTCTTCATCATCCTATACCTCAACATCTTCAGCTCCAAGTCCTCGTCCATACTCTCCACAAGAACTAAACTTCCCGGGATTTTAACTTAAAGGCGGAAGACATGTTATCAAGCAATATTTTTATGATGGATTAAACATGCTGAATCTTCCTGGGAAATATGACTTACTTCAATAAGGTCTCGGATAGGGATTTGGATTTTCTCGAGAGGCTTCTTGGCTCACGTAATCTAAGCACTCGTGAAGAGGAGTTGATAGCAAATGCGATAGATGCTTATCAAGGTGAGTTTCATAAACCTGATGTTGTTGTGTGGCCTGAGGAGCCGGAACAAGTATCCCAGATACTCCGCTACTGTAATGAGAGGCGGCTCCCCGTCTACATACGCGGTGGGGGGACAGGTCTATCAGGAACAACACCGATTCATGGAGGCGTTCTAATCAGCACGGTTAAGATGAACAAGATAATGGAGATCATGGAGCGAGATATGCAGGTTAGGGTCCAGCCCGGATTAATTTATGAAAGGCTTAACAAGGAGCTTGAAAAGTATGGACTCTTCTTCCCACCTGATCCAGCCAGCGCATCTTACTGCACCATAGGTGGAATGGTTGCCTGTAATGCTTCGGGGCTGAAGGCTGTAAAGTATGGGACGACTAGGGACTATGTCCTA
>CAZHEC010000119.1:0-4291 GCA_964531465.1 uncultured Nitrososphaeria archaeon
TCTATATTGCAGCACTCACTGCACATCATTCGATTAAGGTTCCTAAAGCTCACCTAGCTGTCTAAGCAATTCTTCGAGCACCCTCTTGGATATCCAGAAGTCCTTCTCCACCAGTTCATCTATTACTGGTTTTCTTCTAGGATTAGGCCATTATACTTGGCTAACGCTATTACACCTAACGTCCCCATAACCTCTAGTCCCAGCTTCTTAGCCAGGTTCCTAGCGTCACGGTCGTCTACAAGTAATAGGTCAGCGTTAGCCTCTAGTGTTAGTGCTATTGCCTCTGCTTCACCTTCATCAACGAACTCTCGTAGAAGGGATGCCAACCCCTTATTGCGTACCTTCCTTACATGTATGAAGTCGGTCTCCCTTATCTTCTCGCTACCAGGCTTTCCCTCCACCGTTACCTCTTGCCAGACAGCTTCAGGTATGATGATTTCTCTGAAGAGCTTCTCTAGGAGGTCCAGGAAGCATACATGGGTTAGAGCAATAATGACACTTGAATTAGAAATGACTAGCAGTCTTTCCCCTTTCATCGCATCTATCTCCTTGTTTTCCTTGTAAGCCTCTTGGCAACCTCCAGGTCCTCTCTCAACTCTTCCTCGCCGTAGTGTATTGGTATTCTCTCCCTGGCTAGTAGCTCTAAGAAGTCCCATTTGGGTAATCCTGCTATCCTACGGGCCTGTCCTAGGCTGGCTATACCCTTCTCATACAGCCGTAATGCTAGTTCTATCCTTAGCCTCTCCTCAAGCTCACTAGGAGGAACTTTAAGGTTCTCAGGAACCTCGATAATGACTCGCCTGATGCTAGTTTTAGCCACTCTAGCCCCCTCCCAAAAACACTATACCCATAGAGGCATTTAACACTAGCCATCCATAAAACCATAGTATTAACACCACTAAATCCCCAGATTAACTGTCCCACCTATCTAGGTAATAAGTGTGAATTCTTATCGTATCTGTCCCATACTACTGTCAGCTAGCGGGACAGAGGTATTTAAGGGCCGGCCTCCGGAGCCGGAGGTCCCGAGTTTGTTATATTTCGGCTTCGCTTAGGTTCATGTATGCTATGTTTATGGTTTTTCCTTCTCCTGGTGAGACGTAGATTTTGTCTGGGAATCGTAGTGCGAGTCTGTTGAATGCGTCGTGGATTGTCCGTAGGTCTGTTATTTTTCCTTCTTCCATTAGGAGTAGGAAGGTTAGCTTCTTGAGGGTGTCGAGGCTTACCTGCTCGCCATCCCTAATCTTCCCATATCCTTCTATAAGCGTCTTAGATATCTCATACATGTTTGCGTTTCGCATGTTCCTGTAGATTAGCTTTGAAACGGTGTTGTAGAGGGTTTCTTCCATGCGGGCTGGCGTCATGGACATGACCCTAGAGACTTCCTCGGCGTTCTGGAGATATGGCTGGGATACCTCATACTTTCCCCTACCCATCCTTGAGATCATCCCTACATCCACGAGCCACTCAAGCCTTGGCGGGGCGATATGCCTATACTTCGCATACTGGCTACTCCTTATCCACTGGGTCTTGTCATGTATTGCTATCCTCCTCTCCCTGAACTTCTCCGCCTCCTCGGCCTCCCTAGCCACCTGCTCACGCTTCTTCTTCGGCAACGAGGGGAGTATCTTTCTCAAAGCCTCGGGGTAAGCCTCCTCCATGATATAGTTCATGGCCTCCTGCCTCGTAAACCTCTCCCTCTCAAGCAGCCATGAGACTATATACTGGATGAACGGATAATCGGCAACCATTATATTCCACATAAAGAAGAATCGTTCAGCCTCATTCAGCGATATGAGTTCCCTAACTGAGGGGATTGCACGACCTTCCACGTAATCCCGTATCCTATCGGATGACCTTAGGGCAAGGTAAAGCTTCCCAAACCTTCCAAGGGTCTGGCTACCCCTATCAATTATCTCCATCTCGGCCGCCAGAGTAACATAGTTCCTTGCATTTACAGACCTGGTTATTAATCCTATGGTCTGGGGAGTTTCATCATCGCTGACGCTCCTCATCATTTCATAGAGTATGCTGGCTAGGAAGTCGAAGCTCTTGGGCTGCCTGTCCTCCAAGAGGCATGCGATAACCCTTAGGTATCCTAGCCTACATACATCTCCATGAGTCTCGAGTATCATGCTATCACCTCCTTCCTAATCTCCCAGCTAACCGGCCCTCCACCCGGGCTGCACTCACCCTTGTGAAGCTCCAGGATTACCTCCCTGCTAACCCCATCCTTCTCCCCAAGATACCAGAGATACTTGTTGGATTTCGGTATGGAGTCTGTTATGATTGAGGCGACTCTGAAGCCTATCTCCTCTGCTATTGGGGCAACCTCCTCGGCCATATCTATTATCTTCCCCTTTAGTCGAACCCTGCCCAAGACTATGAAGGCTGGCTTACCCCATCGCAGAACCCTGAACATCTCCATGAGGCAGCCACGCATAAACTCCTTGAACCTGCTAAGTGATTCTGTCTGAAAAAGGCGGCGCTTAACCTCAGGATAACTATATCCGAGGAACCATAGCCTTAACCAGTTATCCCACGCATAGGTCTGCATGTTAAAGTATGGCGGCGAGGTTATAATCATGTCTACAGACTCATCCTCGATTGGGAGGCTTCGTGCATCGGTCATGTATGCCTCTCCACGTGTTAAGGGTATTCCGTCCCTGAACACCCTTACAGCCTTCTCCCTAAGACATGCCAAAACATCACGCCTAGGCTTCCTCACCCTCTTCTCCTTAACGTATCTCTTAATGTATCCGGGTGCCATGGAGAAGGAGTGAGAACACTTCACGCTTAGGTGAATCCTGGTCGGGCCATGGAGTATGCCGAGCATTAGGGCTTTTAGGAAGATTCTCAGATCCCTGTCCCTCGTCTCATCTATCAGGTCCCTTACAGCAAGGATCTGCCTCAGGGTGTAGTTGCTGAAAAATGCCCTAACATCCTCATCCACCTCCGAGACACTATAGCTTGATGGGTTCATCCTATCCTTAGCCCATTCCAACCATCCTAGGACCTCTCCAAGTGTTACTGGCCTGACCTTCGCATGTGTTAGCACGTATGCCTCTGGAGCCAGATCGTTTCCTATCCCTATCCTCCCGTTTAGGCATGCTTCGAGGGGGGCTGTTCCCTTTCCGCTGAAGGGGTCTAGAACTACGTCGCCTGGCCGGGAGTATCTCTGTATGAAGTAGTGAGGGAGAGCTGGGGGGAAGGAGCCCGTCCTCGAGCAGATCCTATGGAGGCTTGACCCCCACCCGTCTCCGGCATACTTCCATGAGCCAGGTAGGTTATAGCTCAGCAGATACCTATACTCGCTCAATGCGTCGCCGCAGCCGAGAAAAACCTGTTTTAATCATTCCTCTTTCCAGATGACTTGATAATAGTTTCAAAATTTCTCCAGCATTTCTTGGTGCTACTTGGGGAAGATGACTAAGATTGCCCGATGATTCAGGTTCTCCGGGTGCGGCGGGAGGCTATCTTTAATTACTGCCTCTACTAGGCTTCATGGGTCCGGTGGTGCTCTTGACTACGTTGGAGGTAGTTCCCTACACGGGTCAGGAGTATTATGAATTGAATATCCAGGGATTTAGGAGGAAGCTGCCCCTTGTCCAGGTCTCTGATGATACGTGGATAGCATACTTCGACAGCCTAGGTGATAGGGAGTTCATCAGCCACTGTGCCTCAATCCTTTTACCTCATCTGAAGGATGTTGATATACTGATGACGGCTGAGAGTAAGGGGATAGCTCTGGTTCACGAGATAGCCGAGAAGCTGGGTCATAGAAACTATGTTGTATGCAGGAAGGAGGTCAAGGCATTCATGAAGAACCCGATAACAGTCAAATACAAACCCATCACTTCCCAGAAGGAACTCGTCCTATGTATTGATGGAAGATACGTTGAGAGGCTGAAGGGTAAGAAGGTTGCCATAATAGATGATATAGTAAGCACAGGTGAGACTATAGAAGCCATGAAGAGGATAGTCGAGAAAGCGGGTGGAGAAGTTGTGAAGGTTGCGGCAATACTTGTCGAAGGCTCCAAGAGGGACGACATACTACACCTCGGAATACTACCGCTATTCAAGAAAGCTAAGGAATGATAGACTCTTAAGAAGCATAACAACCCCTAGGATAAACAGGAAGGCGGCGAAGACCCTTCTCACAGTCTTGGGATTAGTCCTTAGGCCAACTCTACTCCCAAGCTGGGCTCCCAAGGCGGCTCCCGACACTGCGAAGGCGGCCAAGATGGGTGGGAATAGGCCCTGAATGAGGTAGGAGGAGGAGCCTATTAAG
>CAZHEC010000120.1:0-4236 GCA_964531465.1 uncultured Nitrososphaeria archaeon
GCAATACACCTAAACCAGTTCGATGTCTTACCCTTCCTCCATCCGCCTACGACAGAGCATTCCATCATATTGCTGAAAGAGAACTCATAATCATCATCACCAATCTTTCTTATCTTCAGGTTGCTTGTGTAGCCGAAGGAGTGTGCCTGGATGCTGAGAACCTTTAGGCATGTTTCAGGATCCTGGAAGAGGCTTCTATGAAGCTTGGCTATCTCTTTGCCGCCGCCAAAACCTATATAATATAGGAATGCTCCAGCCGTGTCTCCGAATCTATCATAAAGAAACTTAAGGAACCCGTAGAACATTATCTCGCTAAGCATGATTATCCTGAGGTCGAAGACGCTGTATTCCTCGTGGTATAAATCGGCAGCATATCCCTCAATTCCCGTCTCATAGACTTGCGCATCAACTACCTTCTCATTATCCTTAATCTCTTCAAGAAGCTCCATTAGAACACCATCCTCGACACCCGTTACATCAATAACTATTGACACCGTGGCCATGGGTGCTTCGGCCTCAGCCGCACTCGAGATTATAGCTAGCAGGTTTATCTCCCGCCTCGCTATGGGCTCCAATACGCTTATAAGAACTCCCGGCTCATTGACGGCTGTCACACCCAGTGATGCCAGCTTTCTGCCAGGAGAGTATACTGCCGTGGGTATTCTAAGAACCCTGGACATCCTTAACTACACCTCATCCACATTTACAAGGGATAGAGTGCTTCATAAAATGTAGTATATAAAATGTTTTGTTAGGGAAGGCTTAGCGGGACCATTAGCCTGGTATATGTTGAGAGGGTGAAGAGTGTTAATGTGAGTGATAACGCTATGTAGTCCCTCTTTTCCAGCCTGAGGGTCTTTAGGTATGTACGTTCCTTCTTGGCTCCAAAACACTTGACCTCCATGGCTTCTGCTAGCTCGTAGGACCTTCTCAATACGCTGACTAGTAGGGGGACGAGGACCGGGATGTATCTCCTGGCCCTGGTTATCGGCCCGCCCTTATCTAACTCCAGACCCCTTGAACGCTGTGCGTCGAGTATCGAGTTCAGTTCCTGCGCTAAAACGGGTGCGAATCTTATGGCCGATATGAATGCGAAGGTGTATATGTATGGGACCTTGAGTTTCGTTAGTGCCATTCCCAGCTCTTCAGGTGTGGTGGTGAGAAAGAACACCGAGAATGCCGCTAGTAATGCCACGAGCCTGTATGCCGCTGCGAAAGCCCTGTAGAGGCCCTCAAGGTTGAACGCTTCCCCCACCATAAACACATTTGCCGTATAATTCATCAGGAAGACCAAGGCTATTAATGGGGCGGCTCCATACACGGTCTTAGCCCACCTACCAACTACTCTCGCCACATAAGCTATCATAGCCTCAACGATTATGACTATTGTTATGACTGTTACCTCTAGGTACATTAAGGTTGTTGTGAGCAGGAGTATGGAGATAATTAGTTTTATCCGTGGGTCTAGTTTATGGATTATGGTTCTTCCAGGGTGGAACTGGAGTCCTTGGAGGAGGGTGCTCATACCCTAATCCTCTCCGCTATTTCCTTAGCAACCTCCTCAGGCGATGCTAGCTTCGTCCCTATCCCCATGAAACCGAGTCTGGAGGTTAGTTGGACTATCTGAGGAGGAATTAACCTACATGACTCAAGTAGGCTCATGTTTGTTAATATGTCCTCGGCCTTCCCATCACCTACAATTCTACCCCTCCTCATCAGAATCACCCTAGGCTTAAGCTCTGCCACGAACTCTATGTCATGGGAGGATAAGATAACAGTCTTGCCCTGAGTATTCAGCAACCTGATTACCTCTATCATCTTCTCCTTCTGGAGCTGGTCCTGGCCTATTGTTGGCTCATCTAGAACTATTATATCGGGAGACCATGCAAGTATTACTGCTAATGCAAGTCTCTTCTTCTCACCTCCACTAAGCATGAAGGGAGACTTATTCCTATATTCCCATAGCTCCATGAATCTCAAGGCCCACTCAACCCTCTTCGAGATAACATCCCCGCCGAATCCAAAATTCTTTAAGGCGAACTCTGTCTCCTCCCACACGCTCCCCGAGAAGAACATGTCCTCCGCATTCTGGAAGACTATGCCAACCTTCCTGGAAAGCTCAGCTACGGTTGCGTCCCTAGTATCCTTTCCATCAATTATTACCTTGCCTCTGGTTGGTTTGAGCAGACCATTCAAGTGTTTTAGGAGAGTTGTTTTCCCGGCTCCATTCTCGCCCATAATAGCTACAACTTCTCCCTCCTCTATTCTCAGATTGATGCCATCTAGCGCTTTAACGCCACTCGGATATACGTGTTCTACATTGTCAAAAAGTATCAATTCTTCCCACCTTTAATCTCTTCGACGAACTCTTCCACGGTTAGGGGTAGTCTCCGGAAACATCCACCCCTCATCTTCATTACTAGCTGGGCTACCTTAGCAATCTTGGGGACGGCGACTCCATAGGGAATGACGTCTCTATTCAATGCTTTACGAGGTTCTTCATCAACTACAATCCTACCCCTATCCATGATTATGAGCCGTGTTGCTTGAGGTAGAAGAAGATCGAGTCTATGTTCAGCTATTACGATGGCTATCTTGTGATGTCTGTTTAGCCATGTTATGGTCTCGATTAGCTGTTTTGCGGAGAGGGGGTCGAGGGAGCTTGTTGGCTCGTCGAGTAGTAAGGCTTTAGGCTTCATGGCGAGAACCGATGCAACGGCAACCTTCTGTTTCTGGCCCCCGGATAACTCTGCCGGAGATCTGTCTCTTAGGTCTTCTATCCCCATAACCTTTAACGCCCACTCAACTCTCTCCCTAATCTCCTCTCGTGGATATGCTAGATTCTCGAGTGGGAATGCTATGTCTGCCTCCACGTTGAGCGCAAAGAGCTGGTTCTCGGGATTCTGGAAAACCATCCCAACTACCTGGGAAATCACATGGGGGGGATTATCCCTAGTATCTTTTCCATCGACCATAACCCTCCCCTTCATATCACCCTCATAGAAATGAGGTATGAGTCCGTTAATGCATCTCAGCAACGTGCTTTTGCCGCATCCGCTCCTACCCGCTAGAACTATGAACTCCCCTTCCCTCACCTCCAAATTCACATCCTTTACGGCATGTTCCATGCTTCCAGCATACCTGAATGATAGGTCTCTCACATCTATTAGGGCCACTTAATCTCCCACCTCCTTGGCATCGGCGCCGAGACTTTCGGAGATTAATGCAAGGCTTCTTAGAAGGACATCTTCCACCTCTCCTCTCTGGCAGAGAGCCCTGGATGCCGCTGCATGCCCTCCACCATATCCGCCGAATTCCTCTCCTACCCTCGACGCAATTTTACCTAAATCTACTCCCGCATCGACTGCGTCCTGCACACATCTCATAGATACTTGTATGCCCTCGTCTCCTTCGCCTGCCACCACCGTTATATGTGCTCCAAGTCCTATCAAGCTTCTTGCCACAGAGCTTTGGAAGCTCCCTACATGGCTTAGGGCGATAATCCAATCACCTATTCTGTATATCCTCATCCTCTTTGCAGCTTTGAGTCTAGCTATCCTCTCAGAGATATCCATGACCGCCTCGAATCTTTGGAGCAGTCTTGAGGGCTCGACTCCCCGCCCTATCAGGCTACACACCTTCCTCATAGTCTCCGCATCTGCCACCGAGAATCTTACGGTGTCATAATACATCCCAAGATATAGAGCCTCCGCCTCTCTCACATCAACCCTATATCCAAGATATTCTGCGAGCTCATACACTATCTCACAGACCGATTGATACTCATCGGATGAGAATAGTATGTATTCCCTACCATAGGCTTCGTGACTTGTTGCGTGATGGTCTATGACTATTGTGCTGTCCTTTTTGAGAATCTCTGAGAAATCTCCGAGCTGATGCGGGGACCCTGCGTCAACTACTATGTAGGCCTCGTCTCCCTCAATATCACTTAGCTCCAAATCTAGGTAGGCGAGCAGCGACCTACTATGGGTTGAGATATTCTCGGGGATTATAACCCCGATTTCTCTTATTCCTATACTTCTTAGAATCCGTGAGAGAACATATGCTGAGCCTACCGAGTCTGGGTCTCCGCCTGAGTGGGTTATTATTTTGACCCTTCTCTCAGTCAGTTTTCTCAGACTATCGGCTAGTCTCTCTATTAGTGTAGGGTTCCTCATGATGGGGCTGTGCCTGATAATGCTCCCTGTATCTCTTTCTGGAGGGTTTCAAGCTGGT
>CAZHEC010000121.1:0-4211 GCA_964531465.1 uncultured Nitrososphaeria archaeon
TGGTTATCAGGGTTTGGAGAAACTCTTGGCCAACATTCGAGCTAGGATCCGGCTCGCCTAGATCTATCACCCTAACCTTCACCTTGTCTCGGCCCTCTGGGGCCCTTATCCTGAAGTCCTCTAAGGTTAGGGATCTAACCTTAACGGTTTTCTTCGAGTCATCTGGGAACCTGTGGATAGGTATCTCCGACACCATTCTACCTTCTCTCGCCACAAGCCGTCCACCCACAAAGACCATTCTTATGTCGAATTTCTCTAGGCTTCCTAGTAAGACTATGTCCGCAAGCTTCCCTGGGGAGACCGAGCCAAGTTCATGGAGTCTGAGATGCATTGCAGGCGTGATTGTGGCAGCCCTAACCGCCTCAACCGGATCCATCCCATGCTGTATGAAGGTTCTGACGACATAGTCTAGGTGCCCATCCCTCACGAGGTTATCGGGTAGACAGTCATCTGTTACGAAGATTATCTTCCTGGGGGATGGGAGTTTCCTAAGCCCCGCTACAAACTCTTCTGCGTCGAGAAGGTATGGTAGCCGTATCTTCATATACATTCCAAGTCTGAGCTTCTCCAACCCGTCTTGGAAGGTGAAGTTTTCGTGGTCTGCCTCCATTCCAGCGGCTATGTATGCGTTGAGTTCGAGTCCATGAAGGAATGTGTGGCCGTCCATGAGTTTTCCCAGCTTTCTCCCCACCTTGACTATCTCCTTCGCCCTCTCCCTCAGGTTCACCACGCCGTCGAAGTCCATCATCTCGGCCAGCCCGATAACCCTCTCCCACCCCAACATCTCCTCAATATCCCTCGCATCTAGGTTGGCTCCAGCGGTCTCAGCCCCTGGCAGGCTAGGGACACATGTCGGGACCATCACATAGACTCGGAGCGGGAGATCCCTACTCCCTTCTATCATGAGCTTCACACCCCTCCTCCCCATCACGTTTGCAATCTCATGCGGGTCTATGGCTACGGTTGTTACTCCATGGGGTAGGACTGCTTCAGCGAATCTCGATGGAACCACCATGCTGCTTTCTATGTGGAGGTGGCTGTCGATTAGCCCTGGGATGGCGTAAAGTCCCTTACAGTCGAGCCGCTCCCTAGCCCTATACCTATCACCAGAATCAACGAAGGCAACCCTCTCCCCGAAAACCCCTATCGATGCCTCGTAAATCTCCCCCGTGAAAAGGTTCACGTAATTCACTTTCTCCAAAAGTAGATCAACGGGGACCTCACCCTTCGCCGCACGTATCAGGTCCTCTATGGAAAACCCTAACCCTCGCTGTGAACCCAACCATAAACCACCTCTTACCTAGAAGGTATTACCAAGAAACTAATAACTCTTTTCAACACACATAAAGGGTGTCAGATGGTTGATCCAACATCACCTGGTCAGCCGATGCGGAGCCTCCTCATCCACCCAGAACCAAATGACTCCTTTATAATGCTATAAGCATTGTTCAGAGACTTTGATATACCAGGAAAACAATAAATACTTTAAATGTTGAAGCAGGTTATGGAACATCATCACGAGGTATCTGAAGCTAAGCCTTCTGGTAGAGTTGATAGGATGAAGCCTCACAAGCATCATGAGCTAATGATTAAGGATTATTGGAAACGATTTGTAATCTCTACAATTATAACAATCCCAATAATAATCTTATCTCCATTAATACAGGACACCCTAGGATACTCGCTTAAATTTCCCGGAGACACGCTAACCCTGTTTATTTTATCCTCCGTGGTTTACTTCTATGGTGGATGGCCTTTTCTTAAAGGTCTTGTCGAGGAATTAAGACGCAGGTCTCCTGGGATGAAAGTCCTTATCGGCGTAGCTATATCAGCCGCATACATATACAGTAGCTTAACTGTCTTCATCATTCCCGGAAAATTATTCTTCTGGGAATTAGCAACCTTGATAGATATAATGCTTCTGGGACATTGGGTGGAGATGCGTTCCGTTTTGTCGGCGTCTAGAGCACTTGAAGAGATAGCTAAACTCCTACCCTCCACTGCACACGTAATTAAGCATGACGGCCAAATAATAGAGGTAAGCATAGAGGAACTTAAGCCTGGAGACAAGGTTTTGGTAAAGCCGGGTGAAAAGATACCTGTAGATGGAACAATTTTGGATGGAGCGACAAGTGTGAACGAGGCAATGCTTACAGGCGAATCAAAACCTGTTGAGAAGAGGGCTGGCGATAGGGTAATAGCAGGCTCAATTAACGGAGAAGGCTCAGTAATTATCAGGGTGGAAAGAACCGGGGCAGAGACCTATCTTGCCCAGATTATAGAGCTTGTTAAGAAAGCCCAAGAAACAAAATCAAAGACGCAGGACCTAGCAAATAAGGCATCGAAGTGGTTAACCATAATAGCGTTAACTGGAGGAACAGCAACGTTCCTTACATGGCTATACCTGATAAATGACCCAACATTTTCGCTCGAAAGAGCCGTAACAGTTATGGTTATAACATGTCCTCACGCACTCGGCCTAGCCGTGCCCTTAGTGATAGCGATATCAGCCTCCCTTGCCGCAAAGAACGGCATGTTAATCAGAAATAGGACAGCCTTTGAGAATGCTAGAATGATAGATACGATAGTGTTTGACAAGACTGGAACTCTTACAAAAGGAGAATTCGGCGTAACTAGGATAGTAGCTTTAAATGGAAGTGAGGAGGAGCTTCTGCTAATTGCGGCTTCACTCGAATCACATTCAGAGCATCCAATAGCACAAGGTATAGTGAGGGCGGCCAAAGAAAGAGGATTAAAATTAATGGATGTAGATGGATTCAGAGCCATTCCGGGGAAGGGTGTTGAGGGAATAATAGGTGGGAGGAGTGTTAAGATAGTCAGTCCAGGGTATCTTAAAGAGAATAGAATCGAGTTTGACGATGATTCCATAAGGGATGTTATGGAACGTGGTGAGACTATAGTCTTCGTGCTGGATGGAGATAATCTGATTGGCGCTATATCACTTGGAGATACAATTAGACCCGAGTCGAGAGAAGCAGTAAGTAAGCTAAAGGAGATGGGGCTAAAATGCATGATGCTTACGGGAGATAACAAGAGTGTAGCCTCATGGGTCGCAAGAGAACTAGGACTAGACGCATTTTTCGCTGAGGTCTTACCGCATCAGAAAGTAGAGGTGATAAAGAATCTACAAGCGAAGGGATTCAAAGTAGCTATGGTTGGCGACGGAGTAAATGATGCACCAGCATTAGTTCAAGCAGATGTAGGAATAGCTATCGGGGCAGGTACAGACGTAGCTATAGAATCAGCCGATATAATCTTGGTAAGAAACGACCCTAGGGATGTGGTAAACCTAATAAAACTTGCAAAATCCACCTACCGGAAGATGCTCCAAAACCTAATTTGGGCTACTGGATACAATGTAGTGGCCATACCCCTTGCAGCAGGAACCCTATACTGGGCTGGGATTCTGCTCACACCAGCTATGGCAGCAATACTAATGTCTCTAAGCACAGTCATAGTAGCCATAAACGCAAAATTCCTTAAACTATAACCATACTCCCCTACCTAAGAAAAACTTAATTTCTCAATCTCAAAACATACTGTCATGTTTAATAAACTGATAGCAATCCTCAGGAATAAAGAAGACCTAAAAGTTATAGAGTCCTTTTTTCAGAGAAGAGGGTTTAAGGGCAGAATTGACTTGCTGGTAATTGATTTCTCTAAGATAGATGCAGGAGACCATGTAGTATCGTTTGCGAGCCAAACCTGGACCAATGAGGTGTCATGGACTAGGGGAGAAATCATACGAATAAGATACGACGGAGTAAGCCATCCTTCAAAAACTATCCACGAGGTCGCCTGCAAAAATAATTATGATGCGATAATAGTAGTTTCCCGAGGTTTTGGCGGATTGTTCTCCATGAATCTCGCATCATCATTGGTTTTCAGCCCAAGCATCCCGATACTGGTGATTCCGGGATGAAGTCCTTGGAGCTGTTTAGGCTGGATGGCAAAAGGGCCTTGATAACTGGTGCATCAAGTGGTTTAGGCGTGATTATTGCAGAAGGCTTGGCAGAAGCAGGCGCGGAGATAATTTTAGTAGCTAGAAGGGAGGAGAGGTTAAAGAGGGGCGTGGAGAGGCTTGGCGAGTAAGGATACAAGGGAGCATATTATGTATGCGACGGATCGAAGTAGCGGGAAGTTAAGAGCATAGTAAAGAATGTATCTTCAAGGAAGCAAATAGATATACT
>CAZHEC010000122.1:0-4205 GCA_964531465.1 uncultured Nitrososphaeria archaeon
TGGCGTTGATGTAGAGGAGGCCCACGTTGTAGAGTATCCAAGGGGCCACGACGCCTGTTAGGGCCAGGGAGAGAAGCCCCGGGGCGCCGACCCTCCCTCCTCCATCCCTCCCGCCAAGCCTTAGAATCACCAGGAATGCCAAGGCGGCGATGATTGAGCGGTGGATTATGAGGTCCCAGGGCGTAATCTCGAGGAGGACAAGCTTGCTGACGGGAGCCGTTGAGCCCCATATCAGGCCTGCTATGATGGGTGAGAGGGCGTATATCCTCCTATCCAAGGACTGCCTCACCCCGCCTCTCCCGAGGACTCTTTTATCCTTTGTGGAAAGGCTTTTAGGGTGGGGCCTGGGTTAGCGGTTTGGAAGGGATGGTTGAGGTAAGGCTATTGGAGGATGATGGGAAGACGGTTAGGGTCATGCTATCGGGGATACCCCTGGCGATGGCCAACACCCTCAGGAGATACACGATAAACGAGGTTCCAACCATGGCGGTGGAGGAGATACTCGTAATAGAGAACAGCTCATCCATGCCCAACGAGGTCCTAGCCCACAGAATCTCCCTAATCCCCTTCACCTCCGACATAGACCGATACAGAGCACCCGAGGAATGCGACTGCGGAAGCAGGCTTGGATGCGAGAGATGTGTGGTGAGATACCTTCTCAGGGCAGAGGCAAGGGACAGACCCATAACAGTATACTCAGGGGATATGATACCCGAGGAAGAGACAACAGTCAAGCCCGTTAGCCCCAGGATACCGATAGTCAAGCTAGCCCCAGGCCAGAGAATCGAGATGGAGCTTTACGTCAGAGTTGGGAGAGGGAGGAAGAATGCAAAGTGGCAGGCGGCAATCTCATCCCTATACGACTCCGATAAGGATGGAAAGATACTCATGGTCGAGTCAATAGGGTTCCTTCCACCTAGGAGGATACTAATAGAGGCGGCCAAAGCACTTGAGAGGAAGAGTGAGGAGCTGGCGGAGGAGCTGAAGAGTCTGCTGGAGGCTGGAGAGCATGGTGAGTAGGAGGAAGGTGGTCAGACCCGGGATGCGGGCCAGCATTCTCAGCCAGATACCTAGGAAGGTGGCGAAGACGAGGTTCTGGAGGAGGATAATAGAGGAGGCTGAGAGGTCTAGGAGGAGAAGAAGGGTCATAAACCTCTACAAGCTGGAGAGGCTGACGAAGGAGGGAGACGTAGTGTATGTTCCTGGAAAGGTTCTAGGAACAGGTGAGATAAACCACCCAATAACAATAGCAGCCTTCTCATTCTCCAAGACAGCATACGAAAAACTCCTAAACTCGGGAAGCACAATACTAACTACCCAAGAGTTCGCAGAGAAGTATCCGAGGGGAAGCGGCGTCAAAATAATTGGATAGGTTAGAGGGTTAAGACATTCCTCTTCAACTGGGTGTTGAGAAGTATCGCCGCGGATGAATACATAGCGCTTAGGCCGCAGATTATCCCCTCTACCCCGGCTATTCTCAGTATTATGTCGCTTCCGCCCATGGCTAGGGTGAAGAAGGCCGCCGACAGGAGGAAGAAGAGTAATGTAAGTGTTATGAAGACGAATGGTATGGCAACCCTGCTTATAGTGAAGGCGCCGGGTGTGAGATACGCTGTGAAGAGGCCCCACATCAGCATAACGAATCCCAGCTCTATGTATCCCAGCCTCGCCACTCCAAGCCAATCCAAGACAACGGCTAGTGAGAGGGCTATCCAGAATAATCCATAGGATGTGAAGGCCGTGAACCCGAATATCTCACCCCTCCTCCCTTCTATGACGCCTGCGATAACCTGAGCCAACCCACCATAGAAGAACCCGAAGCAGAAGGTAGCCAACGGGACATCAACCAACCCAACGTTGTGAATATTTAGGAGAACGGTTGTCAAACCGAATCCAGCCAACCCCAATGCGGCAGGGTTAGCCAAATCAGTCTTACTCATATCTTAACAATCCAGCATGGAGCTATTAACCATTCTGTGTAATCGAACATAATTAACTGCATACAAAAAATTACAATAAGCGATCCCGGTTATTCTGCATGTATTATGTTGAATCCTGATGCTTTTCTCAAACGGTTCATTACTGCAAGCCCTATCCCTTCTTCCGGTATTCCCTCTGCTATAATCACGTCTACTCCTTCCTTGTCCATCTCTCTGAGAACCCTGAATATGTTCCGTGCAATTGTGTCCGGGTTTTTCCTGCTTCCCACGCTTACTGCTTTGCCCGACCTGTATCTTCCGAGGTTCTCGTCGGTTGCCAGTATCCCAACCCTTCTCCCAAGGGTCCTATATCCTCTTGCAAGCTCCTCAACCTTCTTTGCCACTTTCCCGGGTTCTCCCTCCACCACTATCAGCTCGGCCCTCGGAGCATAATGCCTATACTTCATTCCAGGAGACCTGGGCCTCTCTCCCCCAGCCCTTCCAACCGCCGCCGGATGAAGCTCGACCACGCCCAGAACCTTCCTCAGCTCCTCCACCGATACACCGCCAGGCCTGAGAACCTGAGGTGGATGAACCGTGAGGTCTATGACTGTGGACTCGACGCCTATCTCGGTTGGGCCACCATCCAAGATAAGGTCCACCCTGCCCATCAAGTCCTCTGCCACGTGCTGGGCGGTTGTGGGGCTGGGTCTGCCGGCTAGGTTTGCGCTGGGAGCGGCTATGGGTCTGCCGGATTCACGTATCAGGGCGAGGGCTACGGGGTGTCTGGGCATCCTGACCGCTATGGTCTCGAGGCCTGAAGTGGTTATGTCGGGGACGACCCTACTCTTTCTCAGGACGAGGGTCAGCGGCCCGGGCCAGAACCTCTCAGCAAGCCTCGCAGCCTCCTCCGGAACCTCCTCCGCAAGCCTATCGACCCATCCTGGCTCCGCTATATGCACTATGAGGGGGTTGTCGGCAGGCCTCCTCTTGGCCCAGAAGATCTTCCTGACAGCCTCGGGATTCAGGGCGTCTGCTCCAAGCCCATAGACCGTCTCGGTGGGGAAGGCCACCGTCCCGCCCCGCCTAATCACCTCGGCAGCCTCCCCGATAACCCATGGCTCAGGCCTCCTCGGATTAACCCTCAGAATCCTCGTGGCCACCGTCTCCAAGCCGCTGCCACCTGGGTTGCTACTTATATAATGAGGTCTTTTAGGGCTTCCGTGGGCTGATGAGTCTCCAAGAGTCCCTGAGGTCTGGCAGGGTCGTGGTGGATGCGAGTGGCCAGAGGCTCGGTAGGATGGCCTCCCGTGTAGCCAAGATGCTTCTCGATGGCGTAGAGGTCGTGGTGGTGAATGCAGAGAAGGCGGTGATAACCGGGAGCAAGGAGGCCGTACTCGAGAGGTATAAGAGGCTCCTCCAGCGTAGGCAGCTCTCCTCCCATAAGGTCGTCAAGGTCTGGTATCCCAGGAGGCCTGAACGCCTCGTCTGGTACACCATAGTTAGGATGCTTCCCAGGAAGAAGCCTAGGGGCAGGATGGCGGAGAAAAGGCTGAGGGTCTACGTGGGCGTCCCCAGAGAGTATGAGGACGTGGAGAAGGTTAGCTTCCCTGATGCGGCCATAGGCGAGGCGAGGAGCAGGTCAGGCAGGCTAATAAGATACGTGACCATAGCTGAGGTTAGTAAGGAGCTGACTGGAGGGAGGCTGAGGCTTGGTTAAGGTTCTCGGCCCATTCGTGGGTAGGAGGAAGACGGCTGTCGCAAAACTGGTCATTAGGCAGGGTTCAGGCAACATATACATCAACAACAAACCCCTCCAACACTTCGGAAACGATGTGGCGAGAGCCAAGATACTCACCCCCCTCTACCTGGACGAGAAGTTCTGGAAGAGCCACGACTTCTACATCAAGGTGAGGGGTGGGGGTGTGATGGCTATAGCCGACGCCGCATCCTTTGCAATAGCTAGGGCGTTGGCGGAGAGAAGCGACACGGTCAAGCAGAAGATTAAGGAGTATAATAGGGTGCTGTTGGCGGGAGACCCGAGGCAGACAGAGCCCAAGAAGCCCAACCGATACTCTGCTAGGAGATTCAAGCAGAAGTCCTATCGCTAGGGCGCCGGCTCTCCTTTCAGGACGCTTAACGGTATATTGACCTCGGGTATCTTGACGCCGTTCAGTATATGTCTGCTAGTCTTGGCTGGAAGCCTCCTACCCGTCATCCCGGCCCTCAGCACCATCTCCTTGCTCACCCTGAACCCCTCCCTCCAAGACCCAACCCTAATCTTCG
>CAZHEC010000123.1:0-4196 GCA_964531465.1 uncultured Nitrososphaeria archaeon
CCTGTTGGTTATCGGCTTAAATGCCAGTTAAATGAAAATTCCAAGATGTTCTGCCACATTGGACATCTGCCTGAAGCTCTCCACAATGATGTTGAGGGTTTGCCTGAAGACTCAGTTATAATTGTTCCGAGAATACGTGGAGAACATGAGGGTGTCAGGGCGGGGATAGATGCTCTGCGAGAACATTTAGGAGAAAATAACATCATAGAGCTCAAAGTAGATGCTGAAGATTTCTTTCAGGAGCTTTTCCAACTTCTAATAATGGTAGACTACATAAGCATATATCTGGCTATTCTCCGAGATGTTGATCCCTTAAGCATCCCGGTCATCTCTGGTATGCGGAGGAAGAATAAGTATTATGAGAAGGTGTTTAGGAGGGTGGATGAGTTTCTCGGTTAGCGTTGCCCCCTTCTCTGGGTTGGCGGTAGGTATGGCGTGGGGACGAACTCGACACTTGGTCTTATTGCCTGGGGCTGTGGGTAAAGCTCCATGAGGTCATATACCTCCTGGGGTATCTCAGTCTTTATCTGCAGTCCAAGCGATTTTGCCTCCTCAACTGTTATGGGGTAGTCATGGGTCCATCTGCCCTCAACCATTATGTTGGCCAGCTCCACGGCCTTCTCATCACCCAGCCTCTCCCTTGTCAAGTTATATACCAGCTCCTTCATCTGCTTAACAGCTTTCTCGGCCACGTCTGCGAGGACGAGGAACTCCTCCCTCACCTTATCCCTCCCCCTCTCATTCACAGCCTTAAGGACAGATACCGCCGGAACAGCCCCCCTCCTAGGGTCGCTTAACTGCGGGTCCACAGGCCCTAGGACTGCGTGGGGGTCCATCCATATCTCGTCTGCTGCTAAGGCGATTAGAGTTCCGCCGCTCATCGCGTAGTGGGGAATTATGGCTATGGTCTTGGCCTTATGCTCCTTCAAAGCCATGGCTATTTGGGCTGCCGCCAAGACTAGTCCGCCGGGTGTATGTATGACTACTGCGAGGGGCATGTCATCCGGCGTCATCCTTATGGCTCTCAGAACCTGCTCCGAGTCCTCTATATCTATGTATCGGTAGAACGGGATGCCGAACAATCCTATTCTCTCCTGACGATGGATAAGCGTTACAACCCTTCCTCCAATCTTTTCCTCAAGCCTCTTGATTAAGTTCAGCCTCGCCCCCTGCAGGGCCTTCATTTTGTATTGGGGCCATAGGAAGAGGAAGAATATCAGTATCCAGAAAATGAAAGTGAAGTCTGCTTGGAGTTTCAGGAACTCCGCGGCCTCCATGTTTATCATCTATCCGTCAAGTGTTATATTTCTTTAGTGGAAGGAGGGGCGTTTTGAGAGGAGTTTGGGTAAGGGTAGAGGCTTGTAGGGCTTTCCTATCGTTCTGAACTTTATGTGGTCTATTAGTTCCTGGGGCTTCATGGTCTTCTGGACGCCCTCCTCCCTAATCCTAACACTTAACATCCCTGCCTCTTTCTCCTTATCTCCGTAAACCACCACATATGGTATCCACTCGGTCTCCGCGTCCAGAATTTTCCTACTCATGCTCTCGTCCCGGTCATCTAAATCCACCCTTATCTCGTTCCTCTCTAATTCCTCCATCAGCTTAAGGCAGTCTTCAAGATGCCTCTGGGCTACCGGAATTATCCTGACCTGGGTTGGTGAGAGCCATACTGGGAGGCTTGGCTTGCCTCCCCTCTCCTTAACCATGTATGCCTTCTCTAGCATGGCGTAGATTACTCGCTCCACAGCCCCGCTTGGAGAACAGTGCAGAATTATTGGATACTTCTTTCTCCCATCTGCGTCAACATATGTTATTCCGTATTGTTTGGCGTTCTCCACGTCTATCTGGTCGGTGCTTAGGGCGGCTGCCTTTCTCTGGCTATCTATGAAGTTTAGCTCCCACTTTAGTATGAAGTAGAAGAACTGCTCCTCCCACATCTCCACCAAGACGGGCTTCCCGAAGATTTGTGCCAGCTCCTTGACAAACTTCTTGTTCTCCTCATAGAATTTCTTGGTGAATCTTATGGCCATCTCTAGGTCGTCTCTTGTGAGGCCAACTGCCTCAAGCACCTCAAGGCTCATCCTAAGCCTCCTCTTCATCTCGGATTTAGCCTGCTCAAGGTCCCTGCAGAATGCATGTGTATCCGGCATGGTAAAGGCTCTAAGCCTCCTGAGGCCTGCAAGCTCCCCGCTCTTCTCCCTCCTAAAACTATACCTTGTGAGCTCGTAGAGCCAGATAGGGAGGTGGCGGTAGCTTAGCTGCATATCTTTCGCCAAGAGAAATTGGCCGAAGCATGCTGCAAATCTTAGGAAGTATCTCTTCTGATCGGACTGGATTATGTATTGACGGGCTGGGAACCTGTTGAGGTATCTCTCGAGCGCCGGGTGGCTCATGTCATACATTATTGGTGTCTCGACCTCGACTCCCCCGTACTCCAATACCTTCTGGGTGATGAACTGTTCGAGGAGGCTCTTGATGAGTCTGCCCTTAGCTGGCCAGCGCATATTCCCCGGGTCGCTTGCGGGCTCATAGTCCGCTATCTCTAGCCTTCGCATTAGCTGGACGTGTGGAGGCTGTTCCAGGACTGCTCTCTGCTTAGCTATCTCATATCTTGTGAATGCCTCTAGGTTCTCATGGCCTTTAAAGTCGAAATCCTCCACGGGTGTTAGTCTTCCATCTGTATTCATGATATACCAGTAGGACTTGAGTTTCTCCTCCATCTTGAGAGCTTGTGGAACTTCCTCCTCCTGCCTTGAGACAGTTAGCTGGCCTTCGGCACCATAACTCCTGAACTGTTCAGCTAATGGATGACCCTTCACAGCTATTACCAGCCTCTTGTTCCATCCGAAGGGAGCCCTCCACACCTCTACATTGTGTTTCCTGGCCTCCTCTTCCATATGCTTAAGCATCTTAAGTGCATGGTTCGGTGGGGCGAGTCTGCTGCTTAGATGGGCGTAGGGATATATGACGAGTTTTCTTGCCCCAAGCTTCTCGGCGAATCTCAGAGCATCAGACACCACCTTCTCTACAATCTTCTCCCCATCATCCTCCTCTATGCTAGTTAGAAGAAGAAGGGCGTTCTCCACCCTGAACCTCTTCCTCTCAACCTCCTCATAGATAGAGCTCTCAGGCTTAACAGGCTCATACTCGACATAATCCACGTGAAGCTGAAGGACCTTCATGAACTACATTCCCTAGTATTTATCTAATTTATAACTTTGAGGACTCACATTTAATTAATAATACTTCATTCCATATAGCCAAGACCAGCCATAAAAAGATCTCGGAGGGATTGGGGTGTAGGCTTGTTTGGGGGCCGTGGCGGCTCCAGACGTCACGAGGACGTTTGTATCAATTACCGAAAATATCCTTCATACCTCTTAATCGACTCATCGATCATCCTCGACTTCCAGCCTTTGCCCTAGCCTCGTGGTTATAGTTTTTCTACAAAATAGATGAACAACAGGTAAATAGGTGAAAATTGCTTGAAAAATTATTGTGGTAATGAAAGAGGTCATGAGCAAAAAAATTCTTTATACCTAATCAGAGCTGGGTATACCTCCACCTCTCTATCCTCCTCTCCTTTCTCGTCTTCTTCTTATATTCATTATAGTGGGTCTTGCATAGATATGCTCTTCCACGTGAGGTTCCTATGCTTAGGACCTGGGAGGCCCTCTGAGCGGAGACGGACTTCACGGCCTTGCCGCCGCATCCCTTTACCGAGCATCCCACACCCTTAGCCACCTTACCCATCACCATCACCCCCATGAACGGGTCTGCCGCCACTCTTTAAGGCCTCGGCAATCCTTGCAGCGTCGAGAGCCTCGGCGACGTCATGAGCCCTAATCACGTTGGCTCCCAAGTAGGCTGCCAGGGCTTCCGCAGCTATGGTGGCTGGAAGGCGTTCCTCCGGGGTCTTTCTCCCGGCTATCTTGCCTAGAAAGGATTTTCTCGAGACCCCTATTAGGATTGGTCTGCCAAGGGTCTTAAGCCTCGGTATTCCTCTCAAGAGTTCTATGTCGAGTCTCCACCACTCTACGCCTGTATCTCTGTGGAACCCTATGGCGGGGTCCACCACAATCCTCTCCTCTTCTAAGCCCTTCCTCAAAGCCCTCTCCATAGCATCCCTGAGAGATCTTAACACCGCCTCCACACCTTCTCCTGGAGACTTAAGCCTACCGAGGCCAGCAGCACAG
>CAZHEC010000124.1:0-4134 GCA_964531465.1 uncultured Nitrososphaeria archaeon
TTGGTGGGTTGCAGTGTTTGCAGAATCGTGCTTCCTGGTGGTTCTGTTGGCCACATCTAGGTTAGAGTATCTGTGTCTGGGGTTGTTGAGCCGATGGCTGGAAGAGGGGAGGTATTATGGCTATTCCTGCCCCTATCCCTGCTCCCTCGCTCTTGGAGAGGCTTTCAGCCGCCTTCTGAACAGTCTGCATGCGGAGAACCTCATCTGCTTTAACACCCGTCCTCAGGAAGAAGATTCTATCACGCCACTCAGGCGTAGTATCAATACCCTCAAACTTCACGTCTATAAGCTCCAGCCCAATTCTCCTGAAAGCATCATATAGAACATTCTTGGCGAGAAAACTTGTCTCATCGAGCTTACCATAAACATCTACAAGCGAATACTGGCTTAGAGTGTCTATGAGCCTTTCGTTAAAGTATCCTCTAAGGAACTCTTGGAGCTTCTCAGTAGTATAGATGCCCTGACCACCCACAATCTCATTAACAAATAGGTTCGGTTCCTCAACCCTGAACCAGAAACTTCCATGAAACTTTAAAGGTGCGAGCTCTCTAGTCTGGCCTCTAGCCCCGAATCTTCCCTGGAACTGTTTTAAGCTGACGAATATTATAGTTGCCGTGAAGGGTGATTTGTCGAATCCAGATATTCTTGAGAGAATTTTTGTCAATAAGGGTAGGTTAGCTGTTGTTAGGACATGCCTTCCAGCCCTGAAGACATCATAAGCTTTACCGTCCCTAAAGAAGACGGCGGCTTCATACTCATGAACAATCAGGTTATCTCCCCAGCCAATCTCCTCCACAGGATACCTCCACACTATGTCTCCCTCAGATGCTCCAACCCATTCAATTACTTTAGGCATGCTTACTCACCTTCCCTCAACATAGATTGTTTTTAAGGGTTTCCAGACTCAGGTATCAACCCTCTAAGCATCTCGGTTCGCTGGTCTATGAGTGTTTCAAGCTTCCGAACCTCTCCGAGAATATCTTCTATCGTATTTCTCCATTCTTCTCCTCCAGCCTCCTCCGAGGCCATCTTCTCCGCCAATAACCTAACTTTCTCGGCCCCTTCTACGAGCTTTAAATCATGTTCAAGTATTTGGTCAAGTTTATCCTCCCTAATTTTTACCGCATCGAACATTCCAGCATATCCTGCCACGGCCTTTTCTATCCTGGCAGTTATTCTGTCAAGCCTCGAGGTCAGTGTTTCCACCCTCCATATATCCTCTCCCTTCAGCCTCTGAATTATGTAGGGGTTTGTGAGGCAGCTTCTCACCGCATCTTTAGCCTTCTGAAGCCTTAATGCAGACTCCATGCGGATTAGCCTATCGCTTTCCCTACGTATCTCCTTCTCCTTGTATCCCCTATAACCTGGTATGTATCTGAGTATCTTCTCCATGAGACCCATCTCATCACGTATCTTATCCTCGTAGCTGCTCATTTCCTACCCCTCCCATAAGCTATCAGCCCTACGGCTACGGCTATCAGGAGAACCACTCCGATTATTATCGCTGGGTTGATAATCCAGTAGAATGCTGAGACTAGGGCGAAGCCGAAGAGAACCATACCCCAGACAAAATAGTAGATTGCATCTTTCTTGGATGTAAACGAGTAAGCTATTGTATAGGCTCCTAGTGGGCCGAGAAGCCATGCTGGTAGATTTAAGGGGTCGAGGGGGATAAGCCCGCCTCCATAAGATATTATTGCTACAGCTATTGAGGCCACTATAGCGGCCAAAGCACCTACACTGTAGCCTGGCATCATGTAGTGTCTGAAGGAATATGTGATAAACCTTTCTTAGATGGGGAGTTTTCTTAGATACGATGTGAATGAATCGTGTCCCTCTTTAATCTTCTTTAGCTCCGATGCCTTAACCTTCAGAGAGAAGGTTCTCTTTAGAAGTGGGATGGAGGAGGCTGAGGCCGCTACTAAGGAGAATATGGCTGGAAGAGGCGAGCCCACTATATATGATAATGGAAGTCCAGCCATGAAAGCCATAATCAGCAATCCCCCGCTTACAGCCAGCTGCATAACCCTTGCCTCCAATTTGACGGGGTGTTCGGCTACTATGACCTTTCCATCCGAACCATCAATATATGCGGAGTATCGTTGGTCATCATAGATATACTCGAGATGATATATTGGATAGTGAATTAGACCTCTATACTCTATCCTGCTCTCCTTCCACCTTACATCCCTAGGCCTCCTACACTGCTTTTTAAGCTCATGCATCACCATTCGCTGCAGGACATCCTCGGCCCTCCTATATGCCTCATCCTTCCCGAACTCGGGCTCATGGTAAATCCCCACCCTCATTATATCGCTTTTGAAGAAGCGCTTTCCCCTTACTGGAAACGGATAGTCTCTCAGAAGCTCCTCGAACATGCTAGCAGCAATTATTCCGCGATAAACGCCTTCTTTAGCTCTCGTCAGTCTAGCTCTGCCGCAGCCTGCCTCAGCAAATCCGTAAAGATAGAAGAAATATATGGGTATATAGTGTAGGTCTCGCCTAGTTAGATTTGAGGAAGCAGCAATATCAGCTGGAATGCCGAATTGACGTCTAAGAAAATTCAGTAGTATACGGTATGGCTCCTCCTTTATTACCGGAAAGTAGTAATGGTCTTCCTCACCTCTTTCGCCGAAGATGAGGCCGCAGTAAGGGCAAGTAAGGGTTTTCGCTGTGGCCGGTGCTGCGAATCTGGCCCCACAGCTTGGGCATTCTACATCCATTATTTCTCAATCCTCACATCTGAGATGAATCCGTTGGCAGACTTGTATCCTAATATGCCGAGAATTGCCAATCCCATTATGATGAATCCTATGATGTTGTCGGATTTCCCTGATTCTAGAACCATCGAGATTGCCGATCCTATCCCCGCTCCACCTAGAACCGAGATTATCATCCCTCCGAGATACATGGCTCTTCTTTTTGCAATCATGGGTTCCGCGAAAAGTATGGGTTGGCCTGTCCAGCCCTCGTGATATGCGAAGTAAAGGCTTCTCTTAAATTCGTAAATTATCTCCCATAGAGGAAGCATGACTAGTCTCGGTTTATCCGTATCTACCACCTCAGCCCTAAAGAATTCTATCTTATCCGCTTTTTTCTCCCAAATATTCCTGACATAATCTATTGAGTCCTCCTTTATCATCGTCTCCGCTTCAAGCCTATCAAACTCCATGTTGAGTATTTTCAGCTTATTTGTTCTCCACCAAGCCTCATCTAGCTCAGGTAATGGTGTAGTTCTGGGTTTAGTGGATAGGTATCTTGAGGCCAGTTCGCTTAGACTCGCATGGGCTACCTGCCTTCTACCTATAATCTTAACATGAATATTCTTCGAGAACTTGGCTCTCTTCCTAACGACCTTAACCTTATTCCCGCTATACTCCTTAACTGTGTATACCACCTCGCCCTTCACCCTACATCTCGAGAACCAGAAGGGGATAAAACGACCTTCTATGGATGCTACCCTAATTTTATCGGCTATGCCACGTAAATCCGAGTCCCCCCTAACCCTTCTCCAAAACTCCTTTAAAATCTCGGCCTTACCCACGCTCTGCACAACATATATATCCCCCCGCTCCAGCACACCGCTCACAACATTTAGTGCCCCACAATAACTACACACCTCGACGAGAGCCTCAGGTGTAACATCTAGGTCGGCTCCACAGACTTGGCATACAAACCTAACTACCTCCTCCGACACGCTTCCATCCCGGACATCTGTGAAGACGCTTTAATTTATGCTTCAAGACTTAAATCTAGCTGAGGCATAGTATTATTGTGGTATTAATGTCCCATAATTTGTATGATAGGTTTTGGAGGGATATATTATCGCTATCCAGCTTCTTCGCCCCAGCCATAACCCCTCTGCAAAGCCGTCTTGGAGTTAGTTCTAAGGAGATACTAGAACTCCTAGGTGAAAGATTCGGTAGGAGAGCTGCAGAGCGTCTTGGAAAGGGAGACCTGGACTCCATTCTCGACAAGGTTTCAGAGATGTGGAAAGAGTTGAGGATAGGCGAGTTCTTGGTCGAGTCCAAGAATCCTCTCAGGATAACTATAAGGGACTGTGTTATATGCGGTCAGCTCCCCGAGATTGGCAGACTCTATAAATGTGCATTCCACCTTGGATTTATCAGAGGT
>CAZHEC010000125.1:0-4132 GCA_964531465.1 uncultured Nitrososphaeria archaeon
CTCGACTGTTACCGAGACTAGTTATGTTACGGTGACGGTGACTGAGAGGGTTGAGGTGGAGAGGTTGCCTTGGATGTTCATAGGGCTGGTGGCGTTAGGGGTCATGGTGCTTGCGGGCTTGGCGGCTGTCTCGTCCTCCATGAGGAGGGAGTCTAGGCCCGAGGCTCCTCAACAACCTGGTTCCTGATGGCTCCCAAACCTTCTATCCAGACCTCCACCACATCACCGGGCTTAAGTAGACGTGGCTTAGGTCTCCAGCTATACCCCACTCCAGGGGGGGTTCCAGTAGCTATTATGTCTCCAGGCTCAAGGGTCATGACCCGGCTTAACCCAGAGACGATGGAGGGAACCTTGAATATCATCTGACCTGTGCTGGAGTTCTGCCTAACCTCACGGTTCACACGCGTTATTATCCTGAGGTTATGCGGGTCCCCTACCTCCTCCTTCGAGGTTATCCACGGGCCTGCGGGGGCAAAGGTGTCGAAGCTCTTTCCACGAGTCCATTGACCATCCTTGAACTGGATATCCCTAGCCGAGACATCGTTGAAGACCATGTATCCGAAGATGTGGTGGACGGCGTCGGTAGGCTCCACGTCCTTACACCTATCAGCGATAACTATCGCCATCTCGCCCTCATAATCAAGCTCCTTAACCATTCTAGGCTTAATGATGGGGTCGAATGGGCCTGTGAGGGCGGTGGGAGGCTTAAGGAATATGACTAGGTCGTCTGGGGGTTCGGCTCCAAGCTCCTCCACGTGGTCCATATAGTTGAGTCCTAGGCAGATTATCTTCCTAGGGTCGGGTATCGGCGGCCTAACGTGAACCGAGTCGAGGGAGACCTTCTCCAAGCCCACGCCATTAACAGCGGCCTCAACCAGCTCGACGAGTTCCCTGTCTGGGAGAAGTTCCCGCACATCCCTCGGAATCCCATGGCCTAATACCTCCTCGACAAAATACCTTGGAATGAACTCGGTGTTAGAGACCATGAAGCCGTAGTCCTCATCATCGCCCACACTATAAGATACAATCCTCATCCAGCCTCCCAAACGACATAAGCAGATAAAATAAGTTATCTCACGCGGTATCTCTTGAGGAGGGCGTAGAGGTCGACTATGGGTAGGCCATCTTCATCGGATATCTCCTGGGCAGCTGGCGGCCTATCAAGGTAGTTTGGTATCCTGGCCTTTATCCTCTCCTCGTATGGAGGTACG
This sequence comes from uncultured Nitrososphaeria archaeon, assembly GCA_964531465.1. Taxonomy (GTDB): domain Archaea; phylum Thermoproteota; class Nitrososphaeria_A; order Caldarchaeales; family Wolframiiraptoraceae; genus Benthortus. The sequence goes on from CAZHEC010000125.1 coordinate 1,212, forward strand.
GTCTCATCTTTGTAGAAGACGCCTACAGGTATCCTCTCCTCATCCATGGACCTGAGTATCGCCTCAACCCTCTTGGAGTCCCTCTCAGCCGGGTCCCTCACAACGGGGTCATACCCCTCGTCCTCGAGCCTGTAGAGCCTCCCAGCCTCATACCAATCCTTCGTGTGGATATCGTTGTAGGTTGGACATGGCTGGAGTATCTGGACTAGGGCCAGCCCCCTATGCTCTATCGCCTTAACTATTAGCTCCTTGAGGTAGTTTATCTGGAAGGCGTAGCCACGTGCTGCGAAGGTGAAGCCTGAGGAGAGCGCCAGCGCTATCGGGTTGACTGCATCATTTATGTTCGGCTTGGGTAGGGCTTTGGTCTTCACGTTGAGGGGCAGGGTTGGAGACGCCTGACCCTTAGTTAAGCCATAAACTCTGTTATCGAAGAGGAGGTATGTTACGTCCACATTTCTCCTACCAGCGTTGACGAAGTGGCCTGCACCTATCCCCAACCCATCTCCATCTCCTGAGACGGCCAACACAGTCAGCTCGGGGTTAGCCAGCTTGGCTCCTATGGCGAATGGCAGCGGTCTGCCGTGAAGGACGTGGATCCCGTAGAGCTTCATGTAGTGGGCTATCCTTCCAGAGCATCCTATCCCCGTGAACATGGCCACCTTATTCGGAGGTATGCTGAGGTCTGCTAATGCGGCACGTAGGGCTGCGAGTATCCCGAAGTCTCCGCACCCTGGGCACCACTCCACGAAGATATCGGTCTTATAGCTTATGGGCGTCATTTTCTGGGCCGTCTTCACACCTCCCACCTCCTAGAGGAGACAAGCCTTCTAACATTCTTCTCCAAGACCTGGTTAATGTCCCTGGCAAGCTCCTGATAGGAGAATGGTCTGCCATTGAACTTTAGGATTAGGTGGTCTGCCGAGACCCCTGCCTCCATAGCTGAGAGCCTGGCAAGCTGACCCGAATAGTTCTGCTCCACGAATATCAGCCTCTCAACATCTCTCGCAAACTCCTTAACCTCATCAGCCGGGAAGGGTCTAATTATCTTGACCTGCAGGAAGCTTAGCTTCAGACCCTTGCCCTGAAGCTCCTCCATGGCGTCAAGTATAGGTCCCTTGGTCGAACCCCAGCTAACTATGCCTATCCCACCCTCACCATACCTCCTAACCTTAATCTCAGACGGTATCTCCTTTGCGGCGAGCTCGAGCTTCCGCATCCTCTTCTCCATCATCCGCTCCCTTATCACCGGGTCCTCGGTTATATGGCCATACTCGTCATGCTCGTTTCCCGTGGCCCAGAACACCTCGCCTCCTCCTAGCCTACTTAGAGGCGAGACACCACTACTCGTAATCCTGTATCTCCTATACTCTCCACCATCCTCGGCATAGAGCCCCCTCTCAACCCTTACCCTCTCAAGGTCCGGCGCAGGTAGGGTGGAGAGCATGTTAGCTATTGCTTTGTCCAGCAGATGTATGACTGGGAGCTGGTATCTCTCGGCCAGGTTCTGGGCCAGGATGGCGTCGTAGAATGCCTCCTCCACATCTCCGGATGATAGAACTATTCTGGGGAACTCTCCATGGCCTCCGAAGAGGGCGAAGAGTAGGTCTCCCTGCTCATGTCTCGTGGGAAGACCTGTGCTGGGGCCACCCCTCTGATAGAGGGTAATCACTATGGGGACCTCGCTCATCCCCGCCCACCCCAGCATCTCCGTCATGAGCGAGAACCCTGGACCCGAGGTTGCGGTAGCTGCTCTGGTTCCCGTAAGGGCGGCTCCCAAAGCCATGCCTATCGCCGATATCTCGTCCTCAGACTGTATGACTATTATTGAGCCCTCTTCTCCGTCATTTAGCTTGAAGACCTCCTGGCTCTCTAGGAAGAAGCATTCATCCTGGGCAGGTGTGATGGGGTAATAGGCCTGAAATCTGCATCCACCGGCTAGCTTCCCAAGGGCTGCCGAGATATATCCTGGAAGGAGGTATCTCTCCTCCCCTGCCTCTACGTCATATAGCTCGGCCTTTATCGCCCCTCCATACTTCTCCCTTACAGGGTTATAGACTGTCTCGACCACCAGCTTATTGAACTCAAGAACACGCCTCTTAGCTCCGAACTGCTCCTCTATGCTTCTTATCACGTGGCTCTTGTCTAGTTTTAGGACTGCTGCAGACGCTGTGAGCGCTACCACGTTGCTGGCCACCATCAAGTTGCTTAGCTTGACGTTCCTGCTTCTCTTTGCAGCTTCCTTGAGTAGGTCTAGGTAGGGGACGGGTATGGTCTTTATACCCCGGTCCGATGCTTCCTCTAATGCACCTTCTATCGTGGCCTCGTATCCCCTCTCCCTAAGCCTGCCGAGGACTTCCTCCCTGAGCCTCTCATTCATGGTGGGTATAGAGTCAATCTTCTCGCCCACAACCCTCGGATCATAGATTATTCCCCCATCGTTCCTAACAGCCCAGGTGTGGGATGCGATGGTCTCCGCATCGTAGGAAGCGAGGAGGTGAACATCCTCCCTACTTGACCTAACCCTCTCTCTCCCAATAGTAATCGTAACATAGCTATGTAGCCCCTTGATGTTGGAGTGAAACTCCCTCTCACCATATACGTGGTATCCTGCAAAAGCACATGCACGTGCAAACATCGTTGCACCTGCATCAACACCTGTCCCCTGCGCTCCTCCTATTCTCCAAGATATGGTGTTTAGGGGCATGAGCTTCTCTCAAGCCAAACCTCTGTCTCTCGTATTTAACCTTACAAAACATACCAGGCTTAATACCTGGAGCAATCAATTCAGGAATTGGGCATGATGGCGGAGGCACTGACACTAATTGCCGCATTACTTGTATCTGCCTGGATTATCAAGAGGAGGGTTGAGCTGGCCAGGCTTAGAGGCATGAATAGGTTGGAAGCACCGTGGAGGGATGGCT
>CAZHEC010000126.1:0-4097 GCA_964531465.1 uncultured Nitrososphaeria archaeon
AGGTAGACCTGGAACCTTCATATTTTTTATTCTCCCCCGAGTATTTTCTATACGGGTTGGATTAGGAATGAGTGAATCACCCCTCGTCCTGATGAAGGACATAGTGAAGAGGTTTCCCGGCGTCCTTGCAAATGATCATGTAACATTTGAGCTGAGAAGGGGAGAGGTCCATGCACTATTAGGAGAGAATGGGGCTGGGAAGACAACCCTCATGAATATACTTTATGGCCTCTATAAGCCGGACTCCGGAGAGATTTACGTTAAGGGTAGGAGAGTTAATATTCGTTCTCCGAGAGACGCCATCAAACTCGGCATAGGCATGGTTCATCAACACTTCAGGCTCATCCCAACCCATACTGTAACGGAGAATATAATCCTCGGTCTAAGGGAGGCAGGCTTCGTCATCAACTACAAGAAGATGAGTGAGGAGATTCAGAAGATGGCTGAATCCTATGGATGGAGGATTAACCCCGATGCGAGGATGTGGCAGCTTTCCGCAGGTGAGAAACAACAGGTAGAGATACTTAAGGCACTTTACAGAAGAGCTGAGATACTCATACTCGACGAGCCAACATCCGTCCTCACACCGCAGGAGACCAGAGCACTCTTCAAAGCGGTTAGACGTATGGCCGAGGAGGGAAAGGGCGTCATATTCATCACACATAAACTCGAGGAGGTAATGGAGGTAAGCGACAGGGTAACAGTCATGAGAAAAGGCAGAGTAGTCGTAACAAAGAGAACCCAGAACACAAACCCGCAGGAACTCGCAAACTATATGGTGGGTAGACCGGTGATTTTCGAGATTAAGAAGAAGGAGCTACAGCCAGGAGACCCTGTAGCGGTAATCAAAGACCTGCATGCTATGAGTGATAAGGGTGTCCTAGCTCTGAAGGGTGTGAATCTCGAGATAAGAAGAAACGAGATACTTGGGCTTGCGGGGGTTACTGGGAATGGGCAGGTTGAGTTGGTAGAGGTAATTACGGGGCTTAGGAAGGCTGTTAGAGGCAAGGTAATCCTAGATGGCGTGGATGTTACCAATAAGAGTCCAAGGGAGATTGTGGAGATGGGTGTGGCATACATACCACCCGAGTCTCTAAGATGGGGTGTTGTCCCAAACCTAAGGGTCGTGGATAATCTCTTCCTCAAAGCATACAGGTATCCACCATTCTCCAAGAGTGCCATAATAGACTGGAAGAAGGTATATGAGAAGGCTGAGGAGCTAATCAAGGAGTTTGAGATAATTACGCCCAGTCCATTTGTCAAGGCCAGGACGCTCTCAGGCGGCAACATTCAGAGACTCATACTTGCACGTGAGCTGTCGGGCATTATAGGCGGAGGTGTCCCGAAGCTGATTGTAGCGGCTTATCCCACAAAAGGGCTTGACGTGGGGGCAACAGAGTTCGTCCTCAAGACCTTAGTCAAGTATCGTGACATGGGGTCAGGAATACTCTTGGTTTCAGAGGACTTGGAAGAGATTCTCAGAGTAAGTGATAGAGTTGCAGTCATATTCGACGGCAGGATTATGGGGGTCTTCAAGTCATCCGATGCAGACATAGAGAAGATAGGGTTATTGATGGCCGGGGTTAGGGAGAAGACTGGGGTGGGGTGAGGAAACATGGCCCTCCCCTCCATAAGATTCGAGAAACGGTTGACATACACGAGAACCTCCTCCATTCTCACAACCATGCTGGCGATACTACTAGCCTTCGGCGCTGTTGCAATCCTCTTTGCAATACTTGGACTAGATGTGGCCGCAGCCTTCCAAACCATACTAGAGGTCTTTATAACCCCTAGACTCTTCTTCCAAGCCGTGGTAAGAGGTGTTCCCATAACATTAGCAGCTCTTGGCTTAGCTATAGCCTTCCGCATGAATTTCTGGAATATAGGAGCCGAAGGCCAGATCTACATGGGTGCATTCGCCTCCACGGGAATAGTCCTCGCCCACGTGTATTATGGTTTCCTATCCGAGGCTCTGGTTCTGCCGGCAATGTTCCTCGTAGCTTTCCTAGCGGGTGGTGCCTGGTGTCTATTACCTGCCGCTCTTAAGGCCAAGCTCAATGTGAACGAGATACTCACCACGCTCATGATGAACTTCATAGCATATCTCTGGGTAGCATACCTAATCTACGGGCCTTGGAGGGATCCTGAGGGATTCGGATTCCCACTCAGCATACCCTTCCCAGACTATGCCAAGTTTCTATTTGTAGCTGGAAACCAGGCCTATACAGGGTTCACGATAACCCTTCTCGTAGCCACCCTGATATACCTCCTCTTCAAGTATGGAAAACTTGGATTCGAGCTAACTGTTATTGGTCAGAGCCTCGATGCCGCCAGATACGCTGGGATAAACATATCTAAGGCGATTATCTTGGGTGCGTTCCTCTCGGGTGGGCTTGCAGGAGTGGGTGGGTTAAGCATTCTAAGCGGCATAATAGGTAGGCTTAGACCCGACCTCTCACCAGGATACGGATACACCGCCATAATAGTATCCTTCCTAGCAGCTCTCAACCCCTGGCTCATAGTCCCTGCGGGAATATTCTTCGGAGGGCTCTTCACGGCTGGGGAGGCCTTGCAGGCGACCCTGAAGATACCTGGAGCGGCGGTGGATATGTTCCAGTCAATAATCTTCATCTTCATAATCTTTGGAGAGTTTCTGAAGAGGTATAGGATAGTGGTTGGGGGTGCTGGAAGTGGCGGTTGAGTGGCTTGAATCGGTCCTAGCAGGCGCCGTCCAGATGGGAACCGTCTACCTCCTGGCATCGCTTGGGGAAATCTATGCCGAGAGGTCGGGCATCCTAAACCTTGGGCTTGAAGGCATCATGATTATGGGTGCAGCCCTCTCCTTCCTCTTCACAATAGCCTATGGACACATAACAGCCCTAATCCTCGTAGTGATAGTGGGGATGCTTCTAAGCCTTATACTAGCTGTCATGGCAGTCTCGCTTAAACTCAACCAGGTTGTAGTAGGGCTTGCCCTCACCCTATTCGGCCTAGGGATGAGCGGCTTCCTAACCCATCCAACGATAAGGGGAAGCGTGCTTCTCCACCTCAACCCCAACCTCCCGGAGACGGCTCTCGTGATACAGGAGGCGCCCAAGCTGCCTGAGATACCTATACCAGGGCTTGCAGACATACCCCTGATAGGCCCCATCCTCTTCAAGCACAACCTCCTGGTCTACCTAGCCCTAATCCTCTCATTCCTCATGTGGTTCATACTATTCAAGACGAGAATCGGTCTCAGCCTAAGGTCCGTGGGCGAGAACCCCGCCATGGCGGATGCATTAGGGGTGAATGTTGCCTTGGTGAGGTATCTGGCCACAATGGTGGGCGGAGCCCTGGGGGGTCTGGCCGGAGCCTACCTCTTCATAGGATTCCAGCCCTTCTGGGTAGAGGGCATGACTGCTGGCCGGGGATTCATCTCGCTAGCCCTGGTTATACTCGCCACCTGGAACCCGCTTAGAGCGGTGCTAGGCTCCCTACTCTTTGGAGGAGTGGAGGTGCTACAGTTCCGCCTCCAGCTAATCGGCCTAGGAGCCCAGGCACCCCAATTCGTCCTCATGCTACCATACATAGTAACAATAGTGGCTCTATCGCTCCTTTCATTCGAGAGTGTTAAGAAGAGGATTGGTGTGCCTGCATCACTCGGGATACCATATTCAAGGGAGGAGGTTTAGAGCTGGGGAATGTCCCTCCTTAAGTATCGGCCTCTCCCACCCTTAGCCGCAGGCTCCCCATCCTCCACAACCACCTCGCCTCTAGAGATCGTGTAAACAGGATAACCCCTAACCCTCATACCCTCATATATCGAGTGATCTAGGTTGCTGTGAAGAGTATCCCTTCCAAGAACCACCTCTCTCCCAGGGTCGATTATAGTTAGATCTGCGTCTGAGCCAGGTGCTATGACGCCTTTGCGTGGGTAGAGGCCGTAGAGTTTTGCCGGGTTCAGGGCCACCAGCTCAACCATCCTCTCAAGGCTTATCCTACCTTTCCTGACACCCTCGGAGAAGAGTATCGGGATTATGTTCTCTGTCCCCTGAACGCCTCCAGGAGTTTTCCTGAAATCCTCCCTGCCCGCCAGCTTCTCAGACCAGTTAAAG
>CAZHEC010000127.1:0-4062 GCA_964531465.1 uncultured Nitrososphaeria archaeon
ATCGCAGAGGCTTAACAAGTATATCGCTTTGACGCCCAATAAGACCTTGGAGATGATGAAGTTAGTTGGGATCGAGCCTCCGAGGATTGAGGGTGAGGGTGGAGAAGAGCCGAGGAAGAAGATAGTCCAGCTGGTCTATGCTGCCGAGAAGGAGGAGGGCATGGGGGAAGGGAAGGAGGCATCGGAGCACCCAACCATAAAGATTGAGAGATGCCCGACATGCAGCAGCCTAAACCTAGTCTACCAGGAAGGATGCGTCAGATGCCTTGACTGCGGCTGGTCCAGCTGTATGATAGCCTAAAGGGGGCGGAATCAACCTTAAATTTTTCACATTATCTCTCACTACGCTATGGCTGGGATACTCTCCGTAGACTTCTCCCAGACCCTTAACATTCTGATATTCCTCACGCTTACATCCCCGCTAGTTGCTGTAGTATCTAGAAGGTTTCCGAGGGCTGTCGAGATATATGCTATTGCGGGTCTAGTGGCCGCATTAGCATCATCAATCATACAGATGTCCTCCACCCCCATCGTCATACTCTTCTCAAACCCTCCCGAGTCTTCTTCCCAGATATTCGTGGATAAGCTCTCCTCCTATATGGCCGTAATCTACATCTTCGTCGGTCTCCTTTCTGCACTCTTTTCAGTCGGCTATATAGAGGAGAGGAAACGTGGGTTCTACCCTCTCCTCCTCGCCATGATAACAGGGCTCGTGGGCGTCGTCTTCTCAGGCGACCTGGCCTCATTCTTCGTCTTTTGGGAGCTTATGAGCCTGACGGCATACGTCCTCGTCGCCTTCTTCTATGATAGGTGGGAGGCCGTTGAGGCATCATTCAAGTATCTAATCATGAGTTCTGCTGGAACAGCCTCAATCCTCCTCTCCTTCTCCCTACTCTACGGGATAACAGGAACCCTGAGCATCCCAGCCATAGCCGAGGCCATGCGGAGCCAAATACTAGCCGGAAACTCATGGACATATGTAGCCATAGCACTCCTCATAACAGGACTAGGCGTAAACGCCGCCATGGCACCCTTCCATAGCTGGCTGCCAGACGCACACCCAGCCGCCCCAAGCCCGATATCCGCCATGCTTTCGGGGGTGGTGATTAAGACGGGTATATACGGTATGTTCAGGTTCCTCTCAGGTTTTTTCCCGCCCCAGATCTATAGCTGGCAGCTCGGCCTCCTCCTCTTCGCAGCCCTAACCATGACTGTCGGAAACGTTATGGCCCTTCTCCAAGACGACATCAAGAGGCTCCTAGCATTCAGCAGCATAGCCCACATAGGATACATTGTCCTGGGATTAGGGGTGGCCACGCTTGGGGGATTCACTGGAGGAATCCTCCACATACTCAACCATGCCTCTATGAAGGCCCTCCTCTTCCTCGCTGCAGGAGCATGCATAGATGCAGTAAACAGGAGGGGCATGGGGGAGCTTAGCGGGATAGGTAGGAGGATGCCGGTGACGGGTGGCGCATTCTCTATTGGAGCATTCTCCCTCGCAGGCCTCCCAGGACTTAACGCATTCGTGAGCGAGTTCCAGATAATAGCTGCGGCAGTTGACGCAGGCCTCATAGCATTTGCAGTCATAATGATACTAAACGTCCTCCTAGGAGCCTCATACTACCTCCGAGTGATACAGATAATCTTCCTGAAGCCTATGACCGATACATCCAAGAATGCTCAAGAAGCACCCATAGTGATGCTTATACCACTCATAATATTGGCGGCGCTGGCTATTGTAATAGGAGTTCAACCCGACCCATTCCTAAGCCTCGCCAGGGAGATAGCCCAAACACTCCTCTCATAGAACCCTGAAGGGGGTCCACACAATTTAACCCTAACCTAGGGAAGCTTAATAACGGGTCTTAGGCCGGAATCATTGGGGTCAAGGAATGGGGAGAAAGACAAGTGCACAGATACAGTATCGGGCCGACCAGATTAAGCAGTCGGTTCTGCGGAAATTAAAGAGGCTCGGTGAGCGTGTAATTAGGGACCTCGAGTCAGGCAGGTTCCCGGAGATACATCTGCCGGCTAGAACCACCAAGAACATAGTATATGACCCTGAGCTGAGGCAGTACGTCCTTGGCAGAAAGAGGGTTGAACGCACCGCCAAGAATGTTAGGCATCTTAGGCCCTTCGCCCAGCTGCTATGGGTTGCATCATTCGCCAAACAGTTGCTGACCTCCGGGAAGACCTCGACTCTCAGGGACACCTACTATGTTGCCATAGGTGAGGGGATAGACTTCGAGGACCAGAAGGAGAGTGACGACACCATAGTGGAGCTGGAGACCCTGATAGACTCGCCTAGAGAAGACTTTAACATCTTCCCGGAGGAGCGTGCATCAATCTACGGGGACCTAGTGATAGAGTATACTGTCCCAGGCTTCAGGGGGAAGAGGGTGGACCTCTCATCCCATCCAGATGGATACGCTATAGGGCCTGCGCTTACCACGGCGGAGTTCGTTAGGTGTGGGGCGGAGATGCTCTTCGTAATCGAGAAGGGAGCGGTCTTCAGCAGGTTCGTGGAGGAGGGAGCGGACAAAAAATACAAGGCCCTACTACTCCACACAGCCGGCCAATCACCGAGAAATGCCAGAAAGCTAATCAGGAGACTCCACGAGGAACTCAACCTACCTATCTATGTCTTCACCGACGCCGACCCCTACGGAGTCCACATAGCAAGCGTCCTAATCCACGGCTCAGCCTTAAGCGCACATATAAAGAAGCTTAACGTGCCTGACGCAGTATGGGCCGGTGTCTGGGCAAGCGACATAACCCGGTATAAGCTGCCCTCCATGAAGCTCACCGACCAAGACATAAAGAGGCTGAGCGAGCTGGAGCAGGACCCGAGATACCAGTCCGACCCATGGAGACGTGAGCTCAAGGAGTTCTGGAGGATTAAGCGTAAGGCGGAGCTGGAGGCCTTCAGCAGATACGGCCTTGACTTCATAGTGAAAGAATTCCTACCCCAGAGGCTCGCCGAGCTGCAAAGACGTTAGAATTAAAATAATCCTTAATATCCCCTAACCTTATCCACGAACATCTTTATACAATATCAATTATTCTCATAGCTTCCTTAAACAGGTTTAGAGAAGCGGATAATTACCAGTACTACTTCATATAATTGAGAAGAAATGGGTCATGTAGATGTGTTAAGAGTCGCCATTTTGGGCATAATTGTTTCTGTAGCGGTTTTCTGGCTCATCATATTATTCTCCTATTTAATATCAAGCTTATTTCAATACGCTTCATTTACAAGGTTCTACCCATGGCTCATAAGGCATTTTGGCCCATATATCGGAGTATTTGCCGTCAGTACAGGGGTTTTCACGGCAGCATCACTTTACTCAAAATACATGCAAACACCATGTAAATGTGTTTCAACGATTAGACTATTAGGGGTAACTATATCCTTATCTGGTTCAGCATTCTTGGTGTGCTGCTCCCCATTAGTTTATGTCCTTGTTACTTTGTTTGGGGGATTTGTAGTCTGGTTTGCGATATATTCAAAGTATTTGTTTGTATTGGCGTCGGTAATCCAGTTTATTGGCGCTGCGATACTTATGTGTAGGGATATGCTAAAGAAGTTATTTATCGTGGAAGAATAGGGAATTCCCTGGTTTGAGGCTGATTGAGGGTTGGCCCGCCCTCCTGCTAGAGAAGCCTAGGAGAACCCTCATAGTATCTGATGTCCATTTCGGGTTTGAGGCAGAGCTTGCCGAGAGGGGGGTTAGGGTTCCAAGCCAATCACAGAGGCTCAGGGAGCTGTTCCTAGAGGTAATCGGCTCCACCGAAGCGGAGAGGATGATAATTCTAGGAGACCTTAAGCACCAGGTCCCCCTATCATCTTGGATTGAGTGGAGGGAGATGCCCAGGGTCATAGAGGATATACGTGGTCTCGGGCTGGACATATACTTGGTCCCCGGGAACCATGACGGCGGGATAGAGTCCATGCTAGGCGATAGAGTGAATTATCTTCCGAGCAGGGGGGCCTTAGTCGAGGCCGAGCAGAAGATATACCTACTCCATGGACACACGTGGCCCAGCCCCAGCGTCTTG
>CAZHEC010000128.1:0-4051 GCA_964531465.1 uncultured Nitrososphaeria archaeon
GAGCCGAGCCCGATAACTCTCACAGTCCCCCTCTCCCAAAGTCTTATCTATCTTATACTAGCCACCTCATCAGTAATAACCGTCATAAGCGTTTTCGCAGGCATCAGAAGAAGGAGAAGACCCATAGAAACTTATCCCGAATATCCACTACCTCCGCCCCCACCTCCTCCACCTCCAACAATCCAAGAAACACCTGAGCCCAAATCAGAGAAGATCGTTACTTTAAGCGATGTTATAAAGGAGATTAAAGGCGAGGAAAGGCAGGCTCCTAAGAAGATTGAGAAAAAGATTAGGATGAGGAGAAGACGAAGAAGTAGACGACGTCGGAAGACTACTTGATGTCTCCCGACTCCCTCATCTTCCTATCCTCGTATGGTGCCACTATGCGTCGGTAAAACTCCTGCGACACGCATGCAAGGACCCCCATCGCCCTATTATACTCGAAGTATCTAGGTTCATAGATGTTTAGGAGTAGTCGGTAGATGATGTAGTTCAGCCTGCCGTCAACCCTGTCCTTCGGCGCCCTCTTTAAGGCCTCTATCAACCGGTCAATTATCGGGTCCAACTCCTCCCTCTCTTCTCGGGTAATATACGGCATACCCTTTCACATCAAGTGATTTACTCCTGGAATGAAGTATATATCTATAATTGAGCCCTCTGGGACTTCTCCGACGTTCTCAGGTATCAGGGTGTATGCGTCGGACTTTACCGCGATACTGTATAATGATGCTTCACCTATTCTTGGTTCCGCCACAAGACCATCCTCGGACTCCTCAACCCTAACCCAAACTATCCTCTTAAACTCAATCCATCTTCCATGCTTAATGGTTGATGCTAGCCTCGCTTTGGCCTTGAATGAGTATGGTTTGGGGTCTAGTCCCTGAAGCATTCTTATAACTGGGTATGCTAAGAATGTGTAGGCGCTTATTGCCGAGAGTATGTGGCCTGGAAGCATTATTACCGGCTTGCCTCCTATTACTGCGTATCCTACGACCCTTCCTGGCTGGAGCTTAACCCCTTGAAGGAAGATCGAGGGCTTCATTCCCTTCAGTATCTCGGCCACCAAGTCCCTCTCACTAACAGACGACCCTCCAATAACCAGAACCATATCACACGAACCGAGGCCTTCACGAATCATGGATAGTATAGCCTCTTCCTCGTCTGGAGCTAATCCAAGGTATTCAGGCTGGGCTCCGGCAGCCTTCAGCATAAGCTCGATGGAGTATCTATGGGTGTTCAGGGTCTTCCCCTCTTCTTCGGGGTTGTCTGTTAGCTCGCTCCCAACACTCATCACACCCACTCTTGGCCTAGAATACACCTTAATCCTCCTAACTCCCACCCGGAGCAGCAGTCCAACGTCTTGCGCGCCAATTCTATGGCCTCTATCGAGTATCTTGGAGCCGGCGATGGCATCCCGTCCAGCTCTATCGATATTGGCTCCTCTTTCGATAGGTGATAGAACCTCTATGAGATCGTCCTTAACCGATACATCCTCCTGCTGAATGACCGCGTCAGCCCCCTCGGGAAGGTATCCACCAGTTAAGACCCTGTATGCCTCACCTGGGCCGATGGATTTACCGGGCTTCTCACCTGCAGCAGCAGTCCCCACGACTCGGAGCTTTACGGGGTTGCTGGGAGACGCCTTGGCCACGTCTTCCGATCTAACAGCGTATCCGTCTACGTGGGAAGAGTCATGGGGTGGGACAGTAACCTGTGAGATTACTTCTTCCGCCAGTACCCTTCCAAAGCCTTCCCAGACCCGTATCTCCTCAACCTTAGGTCTTACCCTAATATGGCTTAGGAGACTCCTAACAGCGTCGTCTAGAGGCGTGAAGCTAGCTATCCTCCTCATCCTAGATGGCCTTAGGAGAATCGTTAATTCATACTTTATCTAGCTACCATCCTACATGTCGTATCTGCCTTCTCGGTATGCCTATTTTCTCCCCCCTTCGGAGAGGTTTAAGCGACCTTCCGAAGACTTTGATGAACGATGACATATCATTAAGGACGCTTGTTCCAGCAAATACGTCTATGTAGGGCAAGGCTGTGAGCATCCCGATCGTCAGGGGCCTATAACTTGGCTTATCTGCGTATGGGTTAAGCCATATAACTCGCCCAGCCCTCTCCTTCAGCTCGCTCATAGCCCTCCTCAGGAGTCTAGGCTCACCAGTGTCCCATCCATCACTAATAATTATCACGCTGGTATTCTTATCAACCATCTCACCGTATCTTCTCAGGAATTTGTCGAGACAGTATCCAATCTTGGTTCCACTCCCCCACATGTCCGCCCACTTCCACATAAGCTCCACGACCATATCGGGTGAATGTTTGGAGAGGAGTTCTGTAACTCTGAAGAGCCTTGTGCTGAAGAGAAAGCACTCCACATTGTGGGTGTATCTACAGACTGTATGCATTGTTTTTAGGAGCCAGTCGGAGTAGCTATCCATGGAGCCGCTTACATCTACGAATAAGACTATCTTGGTCCTAGTCTTTTTCCTCCTCATTTTGATGAACTTTAGAATCTCTCCGAGTGTTGCATAGCTTGATCTGACGCTCTTCCATATATCTAACTCGCCCTTCTTTGACCTCTCATATCTCCTGCCCTCCATTAGCGCTAGCCTTCTCTTAAGCCTCCTAACAACCCTCCTACCTTCAACAACCTCTGAAGGTTTGGGCGGTCTAAGCCTCTTACGTGATATAACGTCGGTTGGGCTATAGGATAACTTGGTTTTCCTGCTGGCTTTGATGCTTCTCTCGCCTTTCTTGGTTATGCTGCCCTCAGCGTCAGAGTCATCTTTTCCCTGTTCATCCCTTCCGCCCCCCTCACCTCCACGTGAGAGGCTCTCACCAAGGCTCCTACCATGCCCGGCCAGCTCGGCCATCAGCCTGTCAAAGACCATGGCGGCCTCCCTGCTCTTAGCTAAAGTAACCTTAAGGGCGGTATAGACGTCTTCTTGCCGTGTCAGGTCTATGACTTTGAGGGCGTTTGCTGCATCTATTGTTTCGGCTACGCTGCATCTTACCCCCTTGCTCCTGAGAAGCCTGGCAGTATCAACTGCTAGCTTGACTATCTCCGCTGTTCCCGCCGTATCCCTTCACCTCCGCCAGAATTGTCTCGACATCAACATTTCTTATGTCATCGCTACTCTTAAGGAGAACGCTGAGGGTCTCCCTAACTACATCAGGCGTCAGTTCATCTATTCCCAAGGCTTTTAGGGCAAATGCCCAGTCGAGGGTCTCCGATATTCCAGGCTTTTTAAATATGTCAGGCTCCTTCCTCAGCCTTTGAACGAACTCGACCACCTCTCTGGCCAGCTTATCACTTATCCCTGAGACCTTCAACTTAACTATTCTCAGCTCTTTTTCACGTGGAGGATATGTGAGATAGAGGTAGAGACACCTCCTCCTAAGGCCTTCCCCAATCTCCCTAGTCCTATTGGATGTAATTATCACTATCGGCTTCTTCCTGGCTTTTATGGTTCCTATCTCTGGTATGGTTACTTGAAACTCTGCGAGGAACTCGAGTAGAAAGCCCTCAAACTCCTCATCGGCTCTATCTATCTCGTCTATTAGGAGAATTGCCGGCATGGGTCCGTCGTGTAGAAGGGCTTTCAGGAGGGGACGTTTGAGAAGGAACTTCTCGCTAAATATCTCCTCCTCCATCTCCTCCGGGTTCTTTTTACCCTCCATCATCTTGATATATAGAAGCTGCTTAGGGTAGTTCCACTCATATATCGTGGAAGAGACGTCAAGACCCTCATAACATTGGAGCCTGATTAGTTCTGTGCTCAGCATATCCGATAGAACCTTGGCTATCTCGGTCTTACCGCATCCAGGCTCACCCTCTATCAGGAGGGGTTTCTCCAGCCTGATAGCCAGGTAAAGGGCGGTTGCTATCTCCCTGTCAGCCACATAAAGCTGCTTAGCCATCTCCTCGATTATCCTCTCAATCGTCAGCTCCCCAAGGGCCTGCATGCCCATCTTCTCAGCAAGCCCTCCTCACCCGAGCTTAATTGATAAATCTTTCCGTCTAACTATGGTGTCAAGTTAA
>CAZHEC010000129.1:0-1445 GCA_964531465.1 uncultured Nitrososphaeria archaeon
AATGGACCTGAAGAAGCCTATGGACTCCCTCCCCCATCTCTTCAGCGTAGGTGAGAAGCATAGAGTGGCAATAGCCTCCGTGCTTGCAATGAACCCCGAGGTAATAATACTAGATGAACCAACTACCGGGATAGACTATGGTAGAAGCCTCCAGATAATGAGGGCCTTAAAGAAGCTAAAAGAGAAGGGAGAGACCATCGTGCTGATAACCCATGACATGTATCTTGCGGCCGAGTTCGCGGAAAGGGTGGTCATACTTAGAAATGGCGTCAAGGTTGCAGATGGGCCTGTGGAAGAGATTCTCTCAGACAGGGATACTCTATCCAGCAACGGCCTACAACCACTTCAAGTAACCGTATTATCAGAGGCATTAAGCAGATACGGCATAATTCCAGGGTTGGTTCGCTGTAACGACTTCGTCCAAAGCTTCATAAATGCCCTAAGGGAGAGGCATAAGGCTTGAAGGCATTATACTTCGACGGTAAATCCTTAAGGCTCCTTAAGGACTATCCACACCCACACCGCAAACAGGGCTGGTCTATAGTAAAGGTAACCTATGCAGGGATATGTGGGACTGATCTTCAGATACTGGAGGGGTATGCAGGCTTTAAAGGAGTTCCAGGCCACGAGTTCGTCGGCATAGTCTCGGACTCGGAGGATATCGAGCTTATTGGGAAACGGGTTGTGGGGGAAATAAACGTGGGATGCGGGAGATGTAGCTATTGCCTATCAGGGCTCGAGAGACATTGCCCGGAGAGGAGAGTTCTCGGCATCAAGGAGCTTAACGGCTCATTCGCGGAATACCTAACCCTGCCCACCAAGAACCTTCACGTGATACCCGACTCATTAACCGATGAGGAAGCAGTGTTCGTAGAGCCGCTAGCCGCATGTTATGAGATACTCGAGCAGATAAAACTAGACCCTAACAGTAGGATACTTGTCCTAGGCGACGGAAGAATGGGAGTCCTCGTATCCCAGGTAATCTCAAAGATAGCCCCTGAAACCATCTTGGCCGGCAGACACGAAGAGAAGCTGAGAAGGATTAAAGCGCTGGGCGTAAAGACTATGCACGTAGAGGAGGTTGAGGGTCTCTTCGATCTAGTGGTTGAAGTAACGGGCAGACCGGAGGGCGTCGCCCATGCCCTCAAACACGTCAAACCCAGGGGAACCATAATTCTCAAAACCACTACTGCCACAAACCCGACAATCAACCTCTCAAAGGTTGTGGTTAATGAAGTAACCATACTTGGGTCTAGGTGTGGGAGGTTTAGACCTGCGATCCACGCATTATCCATAGGTCAAATACATGTGAGAAGTCTGATAGATGGGGTCTACGCCTTAGAAGATTGGGAGGAAGCCTTCCAAAAGGTTAAGGAGAGAAACGTCTTCAAGATACTTTTGAAACCTTAGCGGCTACCATACAGAGTAAAGTTATTTCTTCTAAA
>CAZHEC010000129.1:1545-4018 GCA_964531465.1 uncultured Nitrososphaeria archaeon
AGATACTTTTGAAACCTTAGCGGCTACCATACAGAGTAAAGTTATTTCTTCTAAAGATGTCTGTCTTATTTGTAATGCATCCTGTTTTCAGTCATCCTATTAGTGGTATAACTTTCTCGGCGAAGATTCTCTGGGCCTTCATGTCGGGTGAGTAGGGGAAGTTGAGGACGAAGTAGCTGATTCCTTTCTCGATATACTGGTTTATCTTCTCCACGCATTTCTCAGGCGTCCCCGCAATCACGCCGTCCATGAACTCCTCCATACCCATGGTCTTCAGCTCGATGACGTTAGAGTTCTCCTTGAACCTTTTAATCCGCTTCCTTACCTCAGTCTCGCTGTCTCCAAGGAAGACGAATCCATGCCACGTCCTCTCCACGTCGCCAGGTCTTCTCCCAGCCTCCCTGCATACCTCGTCGAAGACCCTTAACCTCTCCTCGACCCTGCCGGGTGATAGGAGCGCTATGTTTAGGTAGTCGGCGTATCTAGCCGCTATCCTGAACACCCTCCTATCCTTCCCGCCTACCCAGATTGGTGGGTGGGGTTTCTGGACAGGCTTGGGCTCGGATACTAGCTCTCTCACCCTGTAGTATCTGCCATTGAAGGTGAACCTCTCCCTTGTCCATGCACCCTTGATTATCTCGAGGCCCTCGCCAAGCATGGCAATCCTCTCCGACGCAGTCCTGAAGGGTATTCCATAGGCCTCATACTCATCCCTAAACCATCCAGCCCCAATCCCGAACTCGAGCCTACCCCCGCTAATCACGTCAACCGTGGCAGCCATCTTGGCGAGTATGGGTGGGTGGCGATAGGAGTTGCAGGTCACGAGGACCCCTAGCCTCACCTCCTCAGTCTGGGTTGCCAGATAGGTCAGGGCAGTCCAAGGCTCCATTATGCTCCAGCTCGTCTCACGGGACATGGGGTAGAAGTGGTCGTAAACCCAGAGGGAGCCGTATCCAAGGTCCTCAACCTCCCTCGCAGCCCTCCTCAAATCAACCAGGTCATACTCCTCCAGCCAGAGCTGGACACCGAACCCAACCAACCATTAACACCTCCCATGTGCATGGAGTGTCCAAGTATATTAGTTATTGAGGAGCTGTGGTTTCCGATGAGATGGAGGTTCGAGAGACACTTCGACACGGTTAGGGATTTCCTGCCATTTGTAATCCGGGCTGCGGAGCATTATGGATGTAAGGCGAGGGTTGAGGAGGATGAGGAGTCTGCGAGGGTCGAGGCCGAGTCCAAGTCCCTGAAAGCCCACGTAAAGATACGTGAGAAGACACTCGAAAGCCATCCATTTAGGAGGAGCCTCGGACCCATAAAGGCCCTGGACGTGGAGATAGAGGCTGAAGGAGAAGACGCCCAGAACTTCTACGAGAGAATAATAATCCTATCCCTGAGAGCATTCTGCTAAACCAAAAATACCCCCAAGCCGTATAAAGAAGACGGCGAGCGGCGGGGCGGGCCACGGGGAACTCCCGAGGAAGCTCCTCCCCCAGACGGGAGGCGCACGGCGCCGAGAGGCGCAGGGGGAGACCCCTGGCAACGCCACAGAAACGAGACCCCCCGCCACCCGATGGAGATGATGCGGTCGTAAGCCGTTGATTGGAGGGTGGTGGGAGCGGGTGAAACGGGCGTCCCGTGCGGGGAAAGGCTCCGGGCCTATGACCACGCCTCCCGGGGAGGCCGCGGGAAACCGACTAGACGAATCCCGCCTAGAACAGAAGGAGGGCTACCGCCGCTCGCCGCTTCCACCGATTTACCTCGTTGATGTTGATGGATTAAGGTTTAATGGGTCTTTTCCCCCATTTTCTTTGGTGGTTCTGGTTGTTAGCCCTTGTCTTGAAGGCGGAGTTCTCCCCTAGGCCTGGCTACGGTGTCCTGGAGGTTGAGAGGAGGACTGGGAAGGTTAGGGAGGGTAGCATGGTCTGGAGGAACCCGAGGGTCGAGCTTGAGGACGTTAAGCGTCCCAAGCCGCGGGGGAAGCAGGTCCTGCTGAGGGTTGGGGCCGTCGGCATATGTGGGAGCGATGTCCACTTCGTTGAGACCGACGATGATGGATACATGCTCTACCCGGGTCTTGTCAAGGCCCCTGTCGTGATAGGGCATGAGCTGAGCGGGATAGTTGAGGAGGTTGGGCCTGAGGTGAGGGATGTGAGGCCAGGCGACCTGGTGACCAGCGAGGAGATGTTCTGGTGCGGTGAATGCGAGGCGTGTAAGGTGAACTACTTCAACCACTGTCTCAGGCTTAATGACCCATCTGACATGAACTTCGGGGAGCTTGGCTTCACCCATGATGGCGGGATGGCCGAGTATGTCCTGATACCTCATGAGAAGTATCTCTGGAAGATAGGCGCTCTGGTGGAGAGGTATGGGAGCGAGGAGAAGGCCCTGGAGGCCGGGAGCCTAGTCGAGCCCACGTCTGTATCATACCACGCAATCTTCAACAGGGCGGGTGGATTCAAGCCAGGTGGAT
>CAZHEC010000130.1:0-4013 GCA_964531465.1 uncultured Nitrososphaeria archaeon
TAGTCTACATCCAGCTCTTCCCAGCCCAGAAGGAGTAACACCGCTTCAACCAGGTGCCAGGTAAGGTTTTACTTAAATAGTGTCTATTAAGACCCCCCATAGGCTATGGGTGAGCTTAAGTCGAAGATAGTTATAGAGCGGCTTGACAGGCTGCCTGTCAGGCTTCAGAAATCCGAGCTCGTTGAGAGGAAGGGGCTGGGCCACCCAGACTACATTATCGATGCGGCATGCGAGTCCGCCAGCGCAGCTCTCTCACGATACTATCTAGACCATTTTGGGACAATCCTTCACCATAACCTTGATAAAGGCCTCCTTGTAGGCGGAGAATCCAGGGCATGGTTCGGTGGAGGAGAAGTTAAGACACCGATATACATCTTGGTGGCAGGCCGAGCGACTATAAAGGTCTCGACGCCCAACGGCGTGGAGGAGGTGCCTTACAAGGAGATAGTGGAGAATGCTGTGAAGGATTTCCTGAGAAAGAACTTCAGGTTTCTTGACCCGGAGCAGCACGTAGTTATAGACTCTAAGATAAGGATGGGAAGCGGCGACCGAAGGGGCATAATAGAGAGGGAGGAGGATGTCCCGAGAGCAAACGATACGGCCGACGGAGTCGGATATGCCCCACTCACACCCCTCGAGCAGCTAGTCTACGAGGCCGAGAGACTCGTGAACTCAGCCGAATTCAAGCAAAAGATACCCGAAAGCGGGGAGGATTGTAAAGTCATGGGGCTTAGAATAGAGAACAGATACATAATAACCGTGGCCGACAGCGTAATCTCCACCCTCACACCCGACCTAGACCACTATCTCTCAGTAAAAGAGCAGATAAAGGAAGAGATACTAAAACTCGCAGATAAGATTCTAAAAGGGGATGGAGAAGCCGAGGTTCACGTAAACACAGCCGACATTCCAGGTGAAGGGCTCGTGTATCTAACTGTCACGGGGACTTCCGCCGAGAGCGGTGATGACGGGAACACGGGTAGGGGGAATAGGGTGAACGGCCTCATAACACCTAACAGGCAGATGTCCCTCGAGGCCACAGCCGGAAAGAATGCGAAGAGCCATGTTGGGAAGATATACAATGTTGCAGCGAAGATGATTGCGGAGAGGATACATAAGGAGATTGGGAAGGTTGAGGAGGTGTATGTAAGACTCCTAAGCCAGATAGGGAGGCCGATAAATCGCCCACTAATAACCTCGATACAGTTCATACCCGTGGATGGGGTCGATGCACACTCAATAGCATACGAGGCAGCGGAGATAGCTAAGGATGAGCTAGAGAACATAACTAGGATACAGGGCCTCGTCCTGGAAGGTAAGGTAGACCTATTCTAGTTTCAGGTTAGATAAACCTGTCGAGGCCTTTACCCCGTCTCAATACCTCTGCACATTTCTTAGGTGTGAGGCACTTAAACTCTACACCATGTACGGTAAGTTCTCTTACGGCTGTCTTCTGAATCCCGGGTGCAGCTATTATGGCCCTAGGTCTCTTCCCAAACTCCTTCTCAATACTCTCAACGTATCTTACCAGCTGCCTTATATCCTCGGTTGTTGCGTTTCTACGCTTTATCTCCACGACCATCATGTTTCCCCGTGAATCTACTCCGAAGACATCTATGAACCCTGACTCGCCTGCACGTCTTTCCTCTTCCATTGGTTTAAAACCATTCTCTATTAGGGAGGGTTCTAGTAGTATCGCCTTCTTCATCTCCTCCTCTGTAGCATGCATGGCGAACTCCGCCTCATCGGAGAGACTATACAACCTTACATCATGAACCTTGTGGAAAACTATTCGGAGAACCTCTCTGGGAGACATCCTCCTAGCCTCTATCAGAAGCCTATCATCATCCATCTTTACATCTATCTTGGAGCCTGGAGGCTGCCAATTCACGGGCTCATATCCATATGGCCTATGGATTAGGACGCTTCCATCACCCTTAATGATTAGCAGCCTTTCTCCTTCACCCAGATACGATGACGCACGTCCCTCATAGAATACCTCCATAGAGCCCGTCATTACAATAACCTCCCTCCCCCGCAGCCCGGCCCTAACCTTCCCAGCAGCCTCAACCAAATCCATACCCAACAAAGGGGAGACTGACAAACCTAAACATTACCTTTCCCATAATATTCAAGTGTATGAAATAGATATGTCCCAGGTATTTCACATATATGAAAAGATTACTCGCCCCACCACATTTTGGGGATAATTTCCGAGAAAAATTTGTATAAAAGAGTTCGTTGGGCAATAGTATTTATACAAGCTATGTGCCGAGCTTCAACGGGCTGGATGAAGGTAGAAGAGTTGAGGAAACCGTTCGTGGTTGCCCATCGAGGAGCCTCCGCCCTTGAACCCGAGAACACTATCAGCGCTGTTAGGAAGGCTATAGAGCTGGGGTTTGACATGATAGAGGTGGATATACGGTTATCCAAGGACGGCGAAGTAGTTCTTATGCATGACTCTAGGGTTGATAGAATCACTGATGGGAGAGGGGAGATTAAGTCCCTTGGATTAGAGGAGATAAGGAGGCTCAGGGTTAGAGGCAGGGAGAGGATAGCGTTCCTCAAGGATATAATGGAGATAACGAGGGATAAAGCCGCCCTCCTACTAGATATAAAGGACCCTGACGCCGCCCTAGAAGCCCTGAAACTAGTCAAGGAGAGGGGCATGCTGGGACAGGTGGTCTTCAACTCATCCGACATAGGAACCCTCGAGAAGATTAGGGAGGCTGAACCCCAAGCCCGCCTCTCATACTCACCCTCAATACAAGATAACTTGGTAGAGATAGCCAGGAAACTCAGCCTCTTTATGGCCAGCGTCCGCTTCGATCTCATCACTCGGAAACTAGTGGAGACCATGCATAAGCTAGGAGTGAGAATAACCTCCTGGGGAACAAACGACCCCTCAATAATCCAGAAACTAATCTACATGGGAGTGGACGGAATAATAATCGACGACCCACAGCTCATCAAGACCATACACCCAGTAGTAGGCCCCTCAATAACATAGATTATTTCACCTACGTAAAACACAAGGAAAAAATATATAGGGAGTTTCGATACCCATAATTTATAAGGGTGATAAAATTATGGCTCAAGCAAAATGGGCTGCAATAAGCATAATTCTTCTCCTAGTCGGCGTCGGCATCGGGTATGGAATCTGGGGAACAGCGGCTCCAGCCACAGTAACGTCTACCGTAACCCAGACTAAGACTGAGACCGTTGGAGGAGAGACCGTAACTATTACCGAGACAGCGGCCGGAACCACCATTATTCAGACCCAGACCATAACGAAGACCCAGACCGTTACCGCCGCAATGCAGCCGGTTGAGTTATCGATAAGTGTGTGGGCAGCAGGAGACCCAGCATCTGTAACTAGGGTGGATAACGTCGTGAACGCCTGCAACAGATTGGTCAAATTCGCCGGAACTCTCGGAGCACCCTATGCATGCACTATAGAGGAGACCTACTATCACCGTGGAAGCTGGGAGGATTACGAGAAGAAGATATTCCTGGCTTTTGAGGCAGGCGAGCTACCCGACATAATAGCCGTAGGACATGAATGGATACCTGTCCTAGCTGATAAGGGCATGATAGTCCCGCTAGATGATTACATAAACAAGTATTGGGACTTTGCCTTCAGCGACATACCCGAGACCCTCTGGAACGCTGTGAGGTATAAGGGTAAGATATGGGCTGTCCCGCAGGACACTGAAGCTAGGCCACTCTACATATGGAAGCCAGCGCTCAAGGGACTTGGATGGAGCGATGAGGAGATAGCCGCCTTACCTGATAAAATAAGGAACGGTGAGTTCACGTTGGACGACATGCTGGAGGTTGCCAAGCAGGCGGTTGATGCAGGCCTGGTCAAATATGGTGTCCTGCATAGGCCGACACCCGGCGGAGAACTATGGCAGATAATCTTCGCATACGGGGGCAGGCTCTGGAACCCCGATACAGGCAATATGGTTATCGATACGGCGGCTACCGAGAAGGCTCTAGAGTGGTTCTAC
>CAZHEC010000131.1:0-4003 GCA_964531465.1 uncultured Nitrososphaeria archaeon
AATCGAGGCGGTCCCGGAGCCCGACCCAAGCAACAGATTCAAAGAACGGAAAGTAATTCCTGGCGAGCCACCCAGTCCCATAAACCCGCCGGCGGGATGCAGGTTCCACCCCAGATGCCCATACGTGATGGATAGATGCAAGGTTGAGGAACCCGTCCTACAGGAGGTTAAGAAAGGACACCTAGTCGCATGCCACCTATACTAGCGGGTTCAATCTCCCATGGCCTCCCTTAAAGCCGCTCTAGCAAGTATCCTCGTCGAGTCAAGTATGGGTAAGGGTGAATCATCTTCACCTATTATGAGAGGCAGCTCTGTGCATCCAAGCACCACGGCGTCGCACCCCATCCTCCTAAACTCATCGATAATTTCGATTAAACGCTCCCTCGAGTCCTTAAGGAATCTTCCATATACGAGTTCCTCGAAGATTATCCTGTTTATCTCCTCCCTATCCTCCCCACCCGGTATGCTCCATCTTATCCCATGGGGTTTAAGCCTGGAGGGATATACATCAGACTCCATCAAGTATTTTGTCCCCATTATCCCTAGATGCCTGTAGCCTCTCTCCCTGGCCTCCCTCGCAACCTCCTCTGCTATATGGAGCCATGGAATCGGCGACCTATCTATGAAGAGGTCATATGCACGATGTATTGTATTATCGGGGCATATAGCGAAGTCTGCGCCCACCTTGGCAAGCTTCTCGGCCGAGGAGAGCATAAGCTCCGCCACTCTGCTCCACTCACCCGCCTCTATATACCTCATGTATTCATCGAATGGATGAGTATGCATCGTTATTTCAGGGTGGGCATACCGTCTTCCAATAAGTCTCTCACCCTCGATACAGATAGTTGTATAGCATAAGGATGCCCCCTCGGCGCTACAGGCAACTATACCTATATGCTTCATACATTTTCGTCCAAGTAGTCTCACTATAAATTGCTTCGCCTCGGCTAGCTATGGTTAAGCAAATTAGGGGGCTGTGCACTATTGCTTATGCCTATGTTTGATTTGGTAGTTAGGGGTGGGAGGCTTAGGGATGGGCGTGTAGTGGATGTTGGTATTAGGGATGGTTTGGTTGCGGAGATTGGTAAGGGACTCAGGGGGGAGGTCGAGCTGGATGCAGGCGGGGGCCTTGTGACCGAGGCATTCGCCAACCCGCATCTCCACATGTGTAAGGTCTACACCCTCGGGATGATTGAGGATGAGGCCATGAAGCATTACCATGAGGCTGGTATGGGAGGGGCGATGACCGCCATAGAGCTTGCGTCCAAAGTCAAGGAGAGGTATCATGAAGGCTGGATATACGAGAATGCCAGGAGGGCCGCCCTAGAGGCTCTGAGGCATGGATGCCTGTTCATACGGGCTTTCGTGGACACGGATACGAAGGCGAGGCTTGAAGGCGTCAAAGCTCTGCTAAGGCTGAGAAACGAGTTGAGAGACGTCATGACCATACAGGTTGTCGCCTTCCCCCAAGATGGCGTGATTAGGGATGAGGGCGCCGGCGAACTTGTTAGGAGGGCTGTGGAGATGGGGTGCGACGTGGTGGGCGGGATACCATGGATAGAGCTAACCCAAGATGACTCGCAAGCACACATAGACCAGATGTTCGAGATAGCTGTGGAACATGGAAGGGATGTAGCCATGCTGGTGGACGATGCAGGAGACCCGGGATTGAGAACCACCGAGGCATTAGCGAGAAAGACTCTAGAGGTAGGGTGGATAGGGAGGGTGGCGGCATGCCACGCAAGAGCCATGCAACTCTACCCAGACCCATACTTCAGGAAGCTCACCAAGCTGCTTGGAAAGGCTGGGGTAAGCGTTGTCTCCGACCCCCATACAGGCCCGCTCCACGCAAGGGTTAGGGAACTCCTAAGCGAGGGCGTGAACGTGGCCCTAGGTCAAGACGACATAGCAGACGCATACTATCCCTATGGGAGGAACAAGATGCTTGAGGTTGGGTTCCTGGCCTCCCATCTACTCTGGATGACGGGTAGAAACGACATGGAGACCATCTATGACATGATTACCTGGAGGGCGGCGGAGGCCATGAACATAAGGAACCATAGGCTTAAGGAGGGGAACCCTGCGAACTTGGTGGTCCTGCCGGTCAGGAGTGTGTGGGAGGCGCTCTGGTATCAGCCCGAACCAAGATATGTGATTAGCGAGGGCAGGCTGGTCGCCGAGAACAGGGAGGAGTCCATCCTCCACATATAGACTACTCGGCAAACCTGACCTCCACAGGCTCACCCATAGTCTTCTTGACATAGATTGACTGGACGTTCCTTAACCTCCTCTCAAGCCTATCCACGACCTTGGAGATAACGGCTGCAGCGTTCTCCGCAAGAGCCCTGGAGTCCATATCCTCGGTCCCGATAATACACATGGCTTGAGGGTTCTTCCTAACATTCACGGTTACGCTTCTGGCGAGCTTCCTAACCATCTCGGCCAGGTTGGTTCCAGGCGGGATGGGTGTTGGCCTCTTACCACGTCCACCTAGGGCTGCCCCGAGGGCTTTGGCTGCGATGCCCATTAAGGGTGGCTCTACGAGGAAGAAGTCATACTCGCTGGCTATCTTCTTGGCCTGCCTCTTGTTCCCCACCAGGGACTCCAGCTCCTCCCTCTCGATAACCCTATCCACGCCTTCGGTTCTCCTGGCCTCTGATGCGAGGGCTGGGCCGCCTATGACGCAGACCTTCCTCCTCTTCTCACCTAGGCCGTGGGGGAGCTCCACGACCTCCACGAACCTGTTCTCAGGCCTCCTTAGGTCTATGTCCCTGAGGTTAATCACGAGCTCTACCGACTGCTTGAAGTTGCGGGGCTTCCCAGCCTTCTTGGCCTTCTCTATCGCCTCCACAAGACTGTCCTCAAGAGCCCTAAGCATCGCAAAGCAACTCTAAAAGCCGTCTAATAAGCCCTCCTCCCCCAGCCCACAACCCCATATAGAGCGCAACCCGCCCCAAGATGCCTTAGACCCTCCATAGTCCAGTCTTTCCCAGCATTTTCTTTGATAAGCGCCTCTCCTATCCTCATTTACCGCAGAAAGCCGTTAAAATACTAAGCTAAGTCGCAGGTTTTCCAGGTAGATGCGTGATTTCCGAAGCTCCAAGCATCTTATAGTTATAATTATGGCCCTAGCAGCGCTTTTAGTTGGGTTTAGCTCTAGCTTCATCATCCGGTTCATGCCGCAGGCTCATCCCACGTCCACCGGGAGAACTATCAACACTATCAGTCCAACAGTGCCTGTGAATCAAGTCGCAGTCAGGTTAGAGGGGGTTTTGATGTCAAAGGGTATAATGGATACCTGGAGATGGAGGAGGGGTTAAGAAGCCTCCTTGGAAGCTCATACCTATTATTTGGGCTAGCTGAGGAAGACCATGATTCATGGCTGCTCTTATTGTTGAGGAGAGCGGCTCCCAGGCCGGATGAATTGAGGAGGATAGAGGAGATAACAGGAGGGGAGGTCGTGGAGGTAAGGTTTCTGAGCACAAAATACACCGCTACAACAATACCGCTCCTTCCACCCCACATCGACATACAAGCTTGCTGACCCCTTGGATTAAAGGGCTGCTATCCCTTCCTTAGGAGCTTGTATATTCCGTAGATCGATGTTATATGGAGCCAGGTGATTAAGAGTGTTAGGATGGTTCCTGAGACGCTGCGGGAGAGGGGGTAATATCCCATCAGGCTCGCAAGCATAGCAGGGCCATAGATTATGGATGTGAGGGCTGCTGATAAGATGACTATCACCCGACCCTGCCATCTCCCCTCAGCCCATCTTCCCCAGACATAGACCGCCCACGATGCCTCAAGGTAGCCGAATATCATACTGAAGATAGGCACCTTGACCGAGCCCATCTCCGGGAGGAGGGCTATCAACTCGGCGCACCAGTTCCCAGGCATGCAGGTGATCCAGAGGGGGAGGGTTAGGATTAGCCAGGGGATCCAGAAGTCTAGGCCGCTTATGTATGGGTAGAGTGGGGGCGGCTCTAGTCCAGGGACCTCATCT
>CAZHEC010000132.1:0-3969 GCA_964531465.1 uncultured Nitrososphaeria archaeon
CCAATACTCAAGGCACCTAGGAAGATGAGGACCCTGTCCATGAGCTCGGGGTTATGAGAGACTGCGAGGGCAGACAGAAAAGCTACGAGACCAACCACCGCATAGGCTAGATAAATTATAGCATATGGGAAATACTCGACTGGGAAGGCAGACCTAAACCATCGGATAGGTCTCTGGCCGCTCTCAAACCCTATTCTCTGGAATCTACTGCTCCTACGCCTAGGAGCCAGAAAAACATTGAGTATCAGCATCAGCTCAGGCATGAAGACGGCAAATATTATGTAGAGGATTAATGCGAGCTCGCTGGCCAAGGCCGAAGACCTCCTGTAAGCCTCCTACGGAGAGGGCACGCCCCCCTCATAAACATTCTCTAGGCAATCCTCATCCTCCTAAGCTTGAAGCTCAACCCCATGGCGATTATATTAGCCCGCATCAACGTGTATGACGCCTGATGGTTTAGGTCTCCCATCTCGTAATCATCAAGCCTGCCATTCTTCGACTTAACAAGCTCATACATTGACTTGAGATTATTATAGAGGTCTTGGGCTCCCGCCATCATGGATGTATATTCTTTGCTGTTCCAGATATATTCGCCGATCTTGTATGCCCTCTCCAGATATTTTGTGTCCTCTGTGTCTAGGAAGAGCCTGAGATCGTTTACTATCATGCGTGCCAGCGTGAATGCCTCCATCATTTTCTTACGATTCTCCTGAATCATCATCTATATCGCCTCATTATGAGGACTGCCTTCTCAGCCCAGGTTGACTCGGGTGGATGGGAGTTGAATTTCGGCCTGGCAAGCATCTCTGGGTCGTAGAATAGCTCTTCTCTCTCGAGGGCTGCTAATTCGTAGTCTCCACCCATCTCTAGGGCATAGAAGGGGCAGGCGTCCACACAGAAGCCGCAGAAGACGCATCTACCGTAGTCTATGGCGGGGAACACGCTCCTCTTATTCTGCTTGTATCCCAAATCTCGCTGCTTTATGACCAGCTTAGCCTCATTTCCATTCTTTCTTAGAATGTAAACCCTAACCTCACTTCTCGGCTTTTCCTCAGGCGTGGATATCTCCCATCCCTCGGACTCAAGACTCTTGAAGACGTCCATGAATAGATTCTCATAGATGACCTGTGCGGCCATCTCCCATATTGGTGTGTCATTAAGTCTTAGCCTAAACCCGCCTTCAATCTCCTCTAGCCCATTCATAATGTTTCCTAGGGGGTGGGAGAGCTCGGAGACCAACTTAGCTACTTCTCCACCTTCCTCGAGGCTTGACTTAAACTTGGAGTCGAACTCTAGGAATATATCGAAGGCATATAGCATGACTATTGCTTCGGCTATCTCCTGGCAAGCCCTCTCGCAGGCTGCACAACCCGTGCATTTATCAAGGTAGAGGATGTGTCTCCCCTTATAGCCGGGATAGGCAACCCCTGCCTTTGGGTCATATCTAAAATTGTCTTCAGGAATATTCTCGACTTTGGTGAAGGGGTATTTCACCGTAACAGGCTTCATCAAGGCATGCTTTATCCCCGAGATCACGGGTTTAACGACCCTATCAACCAGCCCCATGCCTCCCTATGAGCCTTAAACCCCCGAATATAACCCTTATCATATTATCCGAAGTCGCCGTTCTACAAGAGCTGGCTTTGAATTATCGTCTTCGTGGATGATGGTTATGTAGATGTCGTCCCTTGCCTTTGAGCTTAAGGACAGGGTCTTGCCGATCCTCGTCAACTCTGCCTCCAAATTCTTCCTAAGGTCCCTCCGCTTCTTCAGCAAGGTAGTTACCATGATTACTTTCGTCTTATGCCTTATCTCTCTTAGGGCGTCTAACCCTAGCAGGTGAATCACGGTTATTATCATGGATATATGGAATGCCTGCGGCCTGAAGGGGGGTTTATGGGCATCCGCCACCACTATATCCGACATAGAGTCCATGAATCTTTTACCATACTTTAATCTCTCCTCATCTATATCCAGCCCTACATAGAGTCCCCTGAAGCCCATCCTTCTAAGAAACTTAAGTAGCAGGAGTATACCACATCCAACGTCAAGAAGTCTCTCCTCATCGTTTAACTTAACTTTCCTAAATACTTCCACGTATTTCTCTTCCTGCTCTAATCCATATAGTTCCTCGTATCCTTCGGCTGGAACATCATAGGGCTGGGAAGACCCCCAGCTTCCCCTCAACCCAACATTTATCCTTTAGAGGGTTCCTCATTAACCTTAGAGTCATGGCTGATTACATAGAGCTTGGAAGAAGTGGGATCAAGATCTCTGCTATAGGGGTTGGGACGTGGCAGTGGGGGTCAGAGTCGTGGGGGTATGGGCGTGAGTATGGTAAGGAGGACTTAAGGGAGGCGTTTGAGAATGCCCTTGAGCTTGGGATGAATTTCTTTGATACGGCGGAGATTTATGGAGGAGGGTGGTCTGAGAGGCTGCTTGGAGAGTTCATGAGGGATAGGAGGGAGGAGGTCGTGGTGGCGACCAAGCTATGGCCTAGCAGGATGACGAGGGGGATGATGTGGAAGGCTCTGAATAGAAGCCTGGAGAGACTTGGCACAAACTATGTCGACTTATACCAGCTCCATTGGCCCAACCCTCTGATCCCTGTCTCGAAGTATATGCGTGTAATGGAGGAGATGTGGATGGAGGGTAAGGTTAGGGCTATTGGGGTAAGCAACCTGGGTTTAAGGCAGCTTGAGGAGGCGAGGACGGCTCTATCATATACCGATATAGCCTCAAACCAAGTTAAATTTAACATGCTTGAGAGGGATGTGGAGCGTGAGCTCTTACCCTACTGTCAGAAGGAGGGAATAACCCTTATCGCTTATAGTCCGTTGGCTCAGGGTCTCCTGACAGGTAAATATAGTCCAGGTAAGAGGCCGAAGGATATGGTGAGAAGAATTAACAAACTCTTTACAACCGAGTATCTAAGGAACGTCAGACCACTGCTCATGGTCTTAGGAGAGATAGCTGAGAGAAGGGGTAGGACCATAGCCCAGGTAGCATTGAATTGGCTGATTAGTAAGCCATGGGTCTCCGCCATACCTGGAGCAAAACATGGGAGACACGTGAGGGAGGCTGCAGGTGCCATGGGGTGGAGGCTTGACGAGGAGGAGCTTAGGAAGATAGATGAGGCATTAAGCCTTGTTAAGCCTAACAAGGTGAAGGTGCTCTTCCAGTCTCTAGCCCTCCTCCTCAAACCCTAAAATACTTGGCTGATAAACTGCTAGTTGCCGGCTATGAGGAGTTTGCCGAGTGCCGACCTGGTGAGGTGAATAGGGCCCTCTCCGAGCCGGCTACTCAGACCTTAGGGCCTGGACAGGGTCCATCTTGGCGGCCTTCACTGCCGGGTATAGTCCTGAGAGAAGCCCTACTATGACCGCGAAGAGGAAGCTTGTTAGGATGAGGGTGGGTGTTATTAGGGGTCTGTAGGTTATCTCCCTAGGGACCATGCCTTGGAATATTCCCCCCATACTTGTGGATAACATTATTCCGAGGAGGATTCCGGCCACTCCGCCTATCACGCCTATCAGGGTTGCCTCAGTCAGGAATATTAGGGCTATGTGGCGTTGACTGAATCCGAGCGCCCTGAGAACGCCTATCTCACGGGTTCTCTCCATAACCGACATAACCATGGTGTTGATTATTCCTATGCCGGCGACTAGGAGGGAGATGCTTGCAACGATGACGAGGAAGACTTGGAAGTTGTCCATTATTGACCTAACGTGCTTGACTATGGTTAAGGGGCTAATTATATCCACATCGTTTCCATATATGTCCTCTATGGTCTCCATTAGAGGCTCAACCTTGTCAGGGGATTCGGCTACAACCACAAGTGCGGGGTAATTCGGAGTCTTGAATAGGTTTTTTGCAGCCTCGACGCTGAGGAGTATGCTGTTATCAACGTCGAGGAAGGGTGTTGAACCAAATTCCTGGTAAATGGCTCCCACCATGTAGGACCTCCTT
>CAZHEC010000133.1:0-3967 GCA_964531465.1 uncultured Nitrososphaeria archaeon
AGTAATGGTTGCCAAGAGCGGCGCACCACTCCTCAAAGAGGATGCTAGGAAGACCCTAGTAGAGAAACTCCTCCCCATAGCTACCGTAGTTACACCCAACGCAAGAGAGGCTGAAGCGCTATCCGGGCTGAGGATCAGGAGCCTGGAGGACCAGAGGAGGGCTGCCGAGGCCATAGCATCCCTTGGACCAGAGGCTGTGGTCGTGAAGGGCGGCCATATAGAGGGCGATGAGGTTGTCGACGTGCTATACATGGATGGAGAGTTCAGGGAGTATAGGTCGCCTAGGGTCGAGACCAGGAACACCCATGGGACAGGATGCACCTTCGCCTCCGCTATAGCGGCGGAACTAGCCAAGGGCAGGAGCATCCCCGAGGCAGTCGAGACCGCAAAGAAATTCGTCTACGACGCGATAAGATATGGGCTGCCTATCGGCGGGGGCCATGGCCCAGTAAACCCGACGGGAAGGGTCGTCGATGAGTCCAGGAAGTTCAAGGTGCTAGCAGAGATGAGGAAGGCCGTCAAAAGGATTGAGAAGCTCGATGGCCTGGGAACCCTAATACCCGAGTCCCAGTCAAACCTGGTCTACGCGATAGAGGACGCGTCAGGGATAGACCACGTGGCCGGTATCCCGGGTAGGATAGTTAGGCTGGACGGCTCGGCGAAGCCCTCAACATGCCCATGGTTCAACGCCTCACGCCACGTAGCCAAGGCGGTCCTAACAGCCATGAAGTTCAACCCAAGCATCAGATCAGCCATGAACATAAGGTATGGGGAAGACGTGATAGAGGCGGCTAAGAGGCTTGGATGGAGGATAAGCAGCTACGATAGGAGGGAGGAGCCACCCGAGGTAAAGTCCCGTGAGGGAGCAACCATACCATGGGGAACCGAGCAAGCAATAAAGAAAATCGGTGGAAGAGTCCCAGACATAATATACCACACAGGCGACTGGGGCAAGGAACCCATGAGCATAATCCTCGGCAACACCCCGACAGAAGTACTAGACAAATAGAGAAGCTACTAAAAACCCTCAGGCAAAAGTAAAAAGAGAAGGCAGCCCAAAAGCCTAAGATCTTGGGGCAGGGTCTGATAGCCTATGCTTATCAGAATTTCAAAGAGAGAATTGAAAGTAAAAATTGGCTTTGGACTCTTGGATTCCCAGGCTACCCAGGGAATCTCAAAGAGAGAAATTAAAAGGATTTGAAAGTCTTCTTATAGAAAGATAATGTTTTTATAGCTGAGATGAGTTCTCTCTTGAGAGAGGATTAATATTTGCCGCTAATTACATATAGCTTGGGATGGGCTACACTTTTGTTGTGGCGGAGGTCAGCGATTTAAGGAGGCGGCTCGTGAAAAGGGTTAGATTTCTAGTAGATACCGGGGCTGGGTTCATGGTCATTCCACCACGCCTCGCTGCCGAGCTCGGAATCGAGCCTCTCACGAAGATGGAGGTCACCTTAGCGGATGGGAGGAAGAAACTGGTGGATCTGGGATTCGCCTATATCAGGATCCTAGATAGGGAAGCTGTTGTCCACGCGATAATAATGGAAACCCCTGAGCCTATCGTCGGAACCTTCACGATGCAGATACTCGGCCTGACTGTCGACCCCGTTTCGGAGGAGGTTAAACCCACGAGGAGCTTCGCAATAGGGCTTCTTTAACATTTTTCAGCTATTATCCCACTTCCACTAACTCTCAGGATCTTGTCTCTCTAGATTTTTTAATTTACTACATCCTAAGGAATCTCAGAAAGAGGGTCCAAAAAATCCTAATCATATTCTCTCAAGGAGAAATTGAAAACCAAAAAGATGTCAACATGGTAATGAACTCGGCCGAATCCCCTTCAACATCCAACTCCTCAAGAACCTGGAGATAATAGTTCTCGACATCTTTAACGATCCCTTCATAGCCAAATCTCAGGAAGAGGATTAAAAGTCGGTGCATCTTTAATCAAGGCTTAGATAAAGCAGTGCCTTATAAAGGATATTAAGATCCATAGGCTAGTCGAGGAAGAAGTGCTTGCCTGCTTAACCCATGTCCTAAAGCCAGAAAGAGTGATACCCATAATCCCCGAAACCCTCCCCTGCCTAGGTCCCAGCGAGAAGGAGATAGAGAGCTTTAGGAGCCATGGTGGAAAGCTATTAAGAGAGATCCTTGAAGAGAAAACTGACGGCAGCTCGCATAATTTCGTCAATATTCAACATCGAAGTAGAGTTCAGGCAGTATAACAGCGCTCTCTATCCCTCCGGTCATACCTGGTCGTAACGCGAGACATAAAGATGTTTAATCATACTCTTGAGAAGAGTCTCATAGAGAAGATTGAAAGTAGTCTATATTAGCGAGGTGTTGATCTTTAGCTTGGAAGCTATGCTGCTTTGTTCTTTATCGGATGTTATGAGGGTTGCTTTCTTGGTAAGTGCCTGCGTGATAAAGAGGGAGTCGTATAATGTGATTTTATGTTGTAAGGCTATCTTAAGCGCTTTAGGGAGGTATTTATCCTGGGGCTCTATCTTGAGCGCCGTTATTTTGATCTCGATCAAGTCGTTTAAGAGCGTTAAGGCCTTCTCTTCATCGATGTCCCTTAACAGGCTGGCCCGCTTCCATATTGAGTTCGCTACCTCCATTATGGCTAGCTCCAAGGTGTACGGTCTTTCATATAGGATTGCGCGTATCTTCTCCCAGCCTCTTTCCTTCAGCAGGAATACGGCCAGCGCCGATGAGTCAATGACCTTCCCTGTCACCTCTCAGCCACCTTACCACGGTGCCCGCCGGGAGCTCAGGAACATCCCTTAAGTGCTCCTCAACCCTCCTAATGATTTCCTCCAGTTCGAGCTGAGCCACCTTATCTTCGATGAACTTCCTGATCAACTCGCTCCAGTTAACCTCCTTAAATTCATCCATCTTCTCCTTGAGCTTCTTAGGGATCCTGACGCTTATGACCGTAGACATCCTTAACACTGATTACTATATAGTAATACAGCTTTATAAACATTCATGTAATACAGATAAAGAAGCAGTAATGGTTAGAGCCATGGTTTCTCTTTAAGCATACTCTAGATAGAATTGAAAGAAATTATAATGGAAGATCATAAGCTTGGAAATAGCAAGCCTATCTAAATTTAACCTAACTCCTCGACAGGCGTTGGAACGACTACAAATTTCTGGGCTTCAAGGAGTGGTGGCTGTGTTTTCAAGAATAAATTCATAACTGTGCCAGGAATACATTCAACATCATTTAATGGAATTCTATATGCCGCCCGGCTTCCAACTTTTACAACTAACGATCCAAGCATACCTTCAACTGGAAGACTAATTACTTTATCATTTAATACGATTGCTTCGATTTTAAAGTCTATTGTTCCAGTATTCTGTACTGTGAATGTAATATAACACTCTTTTGAATCACTCTTAACGAATATGGTATTTTGGGAGATTGTGTAGTTTACCTTCATCTCGGGGGTGACGGCAAAGAAACTATATACGTAAATAATCCCAGTAACAAATAACAAGACCAAAAGAATGTAGGATGTGATTCCCAATTTCATAGCTTAACCCCCTATTTTACATATTCTACAAATCTTCTCATCGCAAGCGCTGCTAAGATCAACACTATTCCTCTTATGACAAATTGGGTGAATGCACCAATACCTGCTAAAACCATTAGGTTTAGTATTGAAGTCATTAGTAAAGCACCGATAAAGGTGCCTATGAGACTTCCTGTACCGCCTGTCAATGATACTCCCCCTACTACTACTGCTGCAATTATATCTAACTCGTATCCTAACCCTGAGTGGGGATAACCGGCTCCGAGTCTAATGGCAAGTAAAAATCCTGCAATACCAGCACATATGCCAGAAAATGTAAAGGATAAATTCTTAATTCCGGCGTTATCGATGCCTAGATTTCGGACAGCTAGTTCATTCCCTCCTACGGCTCTAATATATAGACCCATCCTTGTAGTTTCAAAGAA
>CAZHEC010000134.1:0-3940 GCA_964531465.1 uncultured Nitrososphaeria archaeon
ATAATACTCGGGTCTGGTCTTCCGTGGGTCGGTGTCCTCGAACCTGAGCCAGAGCCTCCCATCATACATCCTAGCATAAAGATAGTTGAGGAGCCCGCTCATCGCATGTCCTATATGCATGTAGCCGCTAGGCTCGGGAGGAAGCCTGGTAACAACCCTCCCCTTCTCGGCATGGGGTAGCGGAGGCAGCCTCTTCTCCTCCTCACGTCTTCTCTCCCCGAGCAACTCGGGCGCAATCTTCTCCAGAGCACTAACCTGCTCCTCAAGGCTCATCGAGTTAACCCTCTCAACGGCCCTGGCTGCAGCCTCCTTCACCTCGCTTATCCTCTTCCTGAGGACGGGGTTCTCGCCAATCATCTTAGCTATAACAGGGCCAGGCAGGGCCTTTCCATTATGCTCCACAGCATTCTTGAGAGCCCACTTAAGAGCCAGTTCATCCAAATTCATCCAGGCCTCTCCACTTAAAGGCTTAATACTTGGTAATAGTCTTTACTATAAACTATGTTAAATGCTCTCAGCCGCAGAGATAGCTGATAAGGTCCTAGAGTTTATCTGTAAAAGTGGTTGAACTCAAAGTAAGTGAGTGTGGGAGAATGCTTGAGTTCAAACAGGTCTCTTGAGGTAGGCTGCAGAGTTGAGAGATAGAAGTATCGTTGACTTATTTAGTGATGCTGAGAAGTTACATGCGAACTATTATCACGGTTTTCTTGACATAGTAGACGTAGCTTATTCCACGTGTGGAGGAGCTTGTCTGCAGGGTTCTTGGGCTAGCTTGGGGTCGGTAGGAAGGTTTTTTACCGAGCTGCTCTCCAGGGTGGGCGGAGATGAGGGCGTATGCCTAATCCGTATTACGTGGATTTTGAGGTTCCTGAGGAGTTGATGAAGGCTACCCTAGAGGTTGTGAGGATGGCGAGGGAGACAGGTAAGATTAGGAAGGGCGTAAACGAGGTGATTAAATCCATTGAGAGGGGACAGGCAAAGTTCGTGGTCATAGCCATGGATGTCGATCCACCCGAGATAGTAGGGTTCCTCCCAACCCTCTGCAAGGAGCGTAAGATACCCTACATATTCGTCTCCTCGAAGAGAGAACTGGGGGAGGCCGCAGGCTTAAGCGTGAACGCAAGCAGCGTATCCATAATTGAGCCTGGAGACGCTAAAGACTTCCTAGACGAGATAATAAAGAAAGTCAACGAGATTAGGGGGGTCAAGCAGGCGACTTAGCCCGACGTTAGGAGCCGCTGCTCTTTCATAAGCTCGGATGTTATTATCAGCTTAGCTGCTACTGGCCTGGCCTTCCTTATTATGCTGAAGCCGCAGTATGGGCAGACGGTTTCGCCGACCTTAAGCATCCTCTTCTCGAAGACCCTCTTACACCAGACACATTGATAGAGAACCTTCTCCTCAGGTTTGGCCTGACTCTCCATGCCGGATGGCCATTCATCCATGGCTAATTTAAGGGTTTACGGGGGATAGGCGAAAGTGGGGGTTAATGGTTTTAGCAGGGCGTCAGGCATCCCCCCATGGGAGCATTTGATAGTAGTTGTGGCCGAGAAGCCCAGCGTGGCAAGAGCGATTAGCAGGGTCCTAAGGAAGCATGGGGTTGAGGCAAGGGTTCTAGGGCTACGTGGGCATATACTGGACGCAGACCTGCCAGAGGAGTATGGGTGGGGCAGGGTCGACCCTGAGAGAATCTTTGATGTGAGGAGGTTTAGGACTATTGTGAGGGATGAGCGTGCATACAGGGAGCTGGGGCAAATATTCAAGGATAAGGAGGTGGAGGAGCTGGTTATAGCAACCGACAACGACAGCGAGGGCGAGCTAATAGGTTCCGAGGTCCTAGAACTCTATAGAAGATTCAACGGAGGAGATGTAAAAGTATCTAGAATGAGGTTCAATGCGATTGCGGATGATGAGCTCTGGAGAGCGTGGAGGGAGAGGGAGCATGACCTCAACTGGAGATGGGTTGCCAAGGCCTCCTATAGGAGGGGCTTCGACCTAATTACCGGCGCTGCCTTCACGAGGATTCTAACCACGAGTGCCAGGAAGGTGGGATACAGGGGGTTGATCTCGTGGGGAAGCTGTCAAACTCCAACACTAAACTACTTGGTCAGCAGGGAGGAGGAGATTAGGAGGTTTAAGCCCAAGACCTACTGGGCCATCAGGATTCTCTTGGAGAGAGAGGGGGAGCTATTCTGGGCCAGGAGCAGGAGGTTTGGGTCGAGAACCGAGGCTGAGGAGACATTGAGGAAGGTAAGGGAAGAATCTGAGGCCTTGGTGGAGGATTACTCGGAGAAGGATGAGGTCTCCAAGAGGCCGAAACCTCTGAGAACAGACGAGATGCTGAGAGACCTTAATAGGATAACAGGTATGAGTGCCGCAAACATACTTAGGATTGCCGAGGAGCTATACTCCGAGGGATACATAAGCTACCCGAGAACAGACACCGAGAAATGGCCTAAGAACTTCAACCACGCCGCACCAACCAAGGCCGTGATAACTGCTGGGATAATAGATGAACCTAAGGCGAGCCCGAACCCCCTGCAGGGGAGGCTCGACGACAAGGCTCATCCACCCATCTACCCTGTTAAACCTCATAGAAGGGACAACACCCCAAGATGGAAGGTGTGGGAGTATGTGGCGAGGAGGTATGCGGCCAACGTGTATATGCCTGACGCAGTTCTTCTTAAGCAGAGAGTGAGCGTATTAGCAGGCGGGGTAAGGTTCTCTGCAGACGGCCTAAGGATACTCAAGGAGGGCTACTACAAAGTCTATGGATACTTCAGGCCTAGGGAGGACCCCTTACCAAGGCTCAGGAGAGGCGAGCATCTGAGGATAAGGGACGTGAAGCTTGTGGAAGAGAAGACGAGGCCTCCGCCTAGGCTATCCGAGGCAAACCTCCTGAAGCTAATGGAGAGAGACGGGATAGGCACAGACGCAACAAGGGCAGAATACCCGAGAATACTTATCCAGAGAGGATATGCGGTAAAGTCCGGCAGGATACTCAAGCCGACTGAGCTCGGGATAACCCTAATCCAGCATCTGAGGAGGATTGATGGGAGGCTCGTCTCCCCCGAGACCCGTAGGATGGTCGAGGAGCATATGGATAGGATTGGGGAGGGAAAGGAAGAAGTTGAGGAGGCCCTGGACAAAACCCTCAGTATATACTCCGAGCT
Source organism: uncultured Nitrososphaeria archaeon (assembly GCA_964531465.1). GTDB lineage: Archaea > Thermoproteota > Nitrososphaeria_A > Caldarchaeales > Wolframiiraptoraceae > Benthortus. The sequence goes on from CAZHEC010000134.1 coordinate 3,174, forward strand.
ATACCAAAGACTTAAGCCTAAGGTCAAGGAGATATGGATGGAGCTAGACCGAGAGGTGAGGAAATAGAGTTGCTCTTCAGGGATAGGAGGGAGGCCGGTGAGAAGCTTGCAGGGCTTCTCGAGGGCCTGAAGGGAGAACGATGCGTAGTTATAGCGATACCTAGGGGGGGTGTAGAGGTCGGATACCATGTCTCCTGGAGGCTTGGATGCCCCCTCGAAATAACCGTTCCAAGAAAGATTGGAGCTCCCTTGGAGCCTGAGCTGGCCGTTGGCGCCGTGGCCGAGGATGGAACAATATACGTTGAGGAGGGGGTGGCGAGGATGGTCGGGGTGGACTACAACTGGATTAAGAGGGAGGCGGAGCGGGTCCTCAAGGAGGTTAAGCGGAGGATAGACCTATACAGGGATGGAAGACCCCTACCAAGCCTCCAAGGATACACAACAATCATAGTAGACGACGGCATAGCTACAGGGGCAACCATGATAGCCTCTGCACGCTTCATAAGAAAACTCGAGCCCGAGAAGACTGTTATAGCGGCTCCGGTGGCGCCTCCTGAGGTCTTGGAGAAGCTGAGAGGCGAGGCTGACGAAGTAGTAGTAGTTGATACGCCATCACCATTCTATGCCATAGGCCAGTTTTATCAAGACTTTACCCAGCTGAGTGATGCGGATGTGCTTAGGCTTCTTAAGGGTGCGAGAAGGCTCATCAACGTCTCATGAATAGTAGGATGTATAGGATTAGGAGGATTGCGAGGAGGAGTGGCGAG
>CAZHEC010000135.1:0-3928 GCA_964531465.1 uncultured Nitrososphaeria archaeon
GGAGAGCCTTAGAAGCCTCAACGAGAGAATAATCAGGTGCAGAAGATGCCCAAGGCTCGTCGAGTATAGGAGATGGGCTGCAGAGCATCCACCAAAAAGGCATAAGGGCGAGAGATACTGGGCCAAGCCATTACCCGGCTTCGGTGACCCATTGGCGAGAATAATGGTGATAGGTCTCGCACCCGCAGCCCACGGGGGAAACAGGACTGGGAGGATGTGGACGGGTGATGGTGCGGGGAACACTCTTATGCGTTCACTCTATAATGTCGGGTTGGCAAACAGACCTGACTCTAGAAGGGCTGATGATGGACTAGTCTTGAAGGATGTCTATTTAACTGCCGTGCTACGGTGCCCGCCACCCGAGAATAAGCCTACCTCGGAGGAGATAAGAAACTGCATGGAGTATCTTAGACAGGAGTTTAGGCTTCTAAGGAATGTGTCTGTGATTGTGGCATTAGGCTCCATAGCCTTCAACACGTCAATCAGACTTCTAAGAGATATGGGGGCTAGATTCGGCAGACCCCTACCAAAGTTTAGGCATGGCCTAATCCTAAGACCTGTGGGGGAAGTCGAGGACAGGAGGCCTCCCACTATAATAGCATCATATCACCCCAGCAGACAGAATACCCAAACCGGCAAGCTGACGCAAAAAATGCTGGACCAAATCTTTGAGGAGGCTCTGAGACACGTGGAGATAATTGGGGTGGAGCAGGATTGATGATTGGGGCACCTATATGGAGGGGTGATGGCAGGCTTAGTAGGGCGATCTATAAGGCAATGAAGCTCGGATTTAGCTTCGTTGAGATAGACTTGGAGACTATTAGGCCCGAGGAAGTGAGAATATGTAGAAAGACGGTAATGCATGGATACCATGCACCCTACACCATCCCCCTATCTCATCACTATCCAGAGATTGAGAAGGCAGCAGTCAAGACCCTTAACAGACTCATAAAACAGGCCGAGAAAACAAACGCAATGTATCTCAATATACATCTCAGTTTCCCACACTATCGGAGACTAGATAGCCTGACAAGGAGAATGTGGATGAATGCGTTAAGGAATCTTAGGAGCCTCGCAGAGAGAACACCTGTAGAGATAACCGTTGAGAATACCCCTAAGCATAGTTGGAGTGATGTTAGGTTTTTCGAGGATGCCGTGAAGATTAAGGATATCTCATTATGTCTTGATGTTGGACACATCGTATCAAAGATCTTGGAGGAGAAGGATATGGATGAGGCCTTCAAGGTTTTGAGGAGATGGTTTAGGAGGTTTAAGGGCAGAATATCTCTTCTCCACCTACACAACGTAATGTTTAAGGATGGTAAAGTGATGGATCATGTCGCTGATGGTCTCCTTGACTTAACAGAAATCCTCAGCATGGCGGAGAAAAGTGGGTGTGAAAGGATTCTCCTAGAGATATTTATGGATGAAAGGGGGAGGGGGCTAAGGCTAGAGGATATGGCCAGGGTGGCTAGAAGGATTCTTAGGAGATAAGCCAAAGGATAAGAGATGGTGGAACCTCAGCTAGTTGGGGATTAGCGGTGGATAAACCTTCCAGAACCCACTACGCATCAGACATAACCCCTGAAAGAGACGGAGAGAATGCCAAACTTCTAGGATGGGTCCATGATGTAAGGGACCTAGGCGGGATAAAATTTATCCTCCTAAGAGATGTATCGGGAATATGTCAGGTAACAGTAAAGAAGGGGGAGCTTGGGGAGGAGGCTCTAAAGGAGGTTGAGGATCTAGGGTTTGAGGACGTTGTATGGGTTGAGGGTGTGGTTAAGCGGCAGCCAAAGGCGAGGCTAGGCGTGGAGATTATAGGCGAGAAGATAAGAGTTCTAGCAAAGGCCGAGAGACCCCTACCATACGACATCACGGGAAAGGTCCCAGCCAACATTGATACGAGGTTGGACCACAGGATCCTAGACCTGAGGAAGCCCGAGAACAAGGCTGTGTTCTTAGTAGCATCCACAGCCCTCAAGGCCATAAGGGAGTTTCTCAGGGAGAGGGGGTTCGTGGAGGTTAGGACCCCTAGAATAATAGCTACTGCAACGGAGGGCGGCGCGGCGCTCTTCGAGGTAAATTATTTCGGGAGGAAGGCGTATCTCGCCCAAAGCCCCCAGCTCTACAAGGAGCAGCTAACCACGGTCTTTGAGAAGGTATTCGAGATAGGCACCTTCTTCAGGGCCGAGGAATCGCATACTAGGCGTCATGTAAGCGAGTTCACATCGGTAGATATAGAATCGGCCTTCATGGATTATAGGGACGTTATGGGGATACTGGAGGAGCTGATAGCATATATACATGGAAAGGTGTTGGAGGAGAGGGGGAAGGAGTTAAACTTACTAGGAGTCGAGTTAAGTGTTCCAAAAACACCTTTCCCCAGATACAGCTACGATGAACTCGTAAGGGAGCTTAAGGAGATTGGCGAGGAGATAGAGTGGGGCCAAGACTTCGGGACACCTCATCTAAGGAGGTTGGGTGAAAGACATAAGGGCTACTACTTCATAACAGACTTCCCAACAGAGTCAAAGCCATTCTATATCCAGCCAAGGCATGATAAACCCGAGGTCTCCGAGTCATTTGACCTCATGTATGAGTGGCTCGAATTAGCTTCAGGAGGGACGAGAATCTCGGATAAAGCATTGCTGGAGAAGAGGATTAGGGAGCAAGGACTCAACCCAGAATCCTTCAGAGAGCACCTAAAAGTATTCGGCTATGGTATGCCGCTCCACGCTGGATGGGGCTTAGGCTTCGATAGGCTGATGATGGTTCTAACGAATAGGTGGAATATTAGGGAGGTTATCCTTTATCCTCGTGATGTCTTCCGCTTAACACCCTAGATAATCGGCGTGAGGAGGACTGCGAAGAAGAGGTTTATTAAGGCTAGGGGGATAAGGACCCTCCACCCAATATCCAGAAGCCTATCCATGGTTATCCTTGGGTAGACACCCCTGAACAAGAGTATAAAGAACAGTAGCCCCATGGTCTTCAATATCATCCACATGGGCTCGTAAATCTCCCTAGGCATGAAGGGTATTGGGGGACCCATCCATCCCCCCAGGAACAAGACCGTGGCCAGGAGGGCCAGCCCATTCAGCTTAAGGTATGCTGCAAGCATCAGAAGCTCGAAGAATATGCTGGAGTATTCCGCCATCCAGCCCGAGACTATCTCCTGCTCAGCCGTGGGTATATCGAAGGGGATTCGCTCAGACTCGGCGAGAACCGAGATGAAGAAAACTAGGAATGATAGGGGGAGGAGGAATATGAAGGGGGCTCCCGCCTGGGCTTCGACTATCTTCTCAAGGTTGAATGAGCCTGCTAGGACTACCACGGAGGCAAGGGCCAGGAACATGGGGACCTCGTACGCAAATAGTTGGAAGGCCAGCCTGAGCATCCCTATGAAGGGATACTTCGTCCCCGAGACCCATGCAGCCAGTAGGAGGGGGATGGGTGAAAGGGCCACAACGGCGAAGATTAGCAGCAATCCGATCTCTGAGGGATAGATTATCCATCCTCCTCCGAAGGGTATGAAGGGGTAGATTAGAAGGGGGAAGATGGAGGCTATTATTGGCATGAGGATGAAGCCAAGCCTATTAGCTGTGCCCGGGATAATTATCTCCTTGCTGATTAGCTTGACACCGTCGCTTATCACCTGGAGTATCCCCCCTATCTTACCTACATGGACTGGGCCTAGCCTGAGGGCAACCCTAGCCACCAGCTTCCTCTCGAACCAGAGAGAAAACATGGATAGGGCTGTGATGAACGTTATTCCTGGGAAGAAGAGAACCATCACCATCTCTTTACTAACAAGGGCTCTTAGAATCTGCTCCAAAACCATCTAGCCTCCACCCCTCCAGAGACTTTGGGGAAGCTTCTTAAGACTCCAGCCCAAATATGCTGCACCAATACTCAAGGCACCTAG
>CAZHEC010000136.1:0-3927 GCA_964531465.1 uncultured Nitrososphaeria archaeon
GCCGTACTCTCCGTCGAGGTCTATGGTAGGGGTGGATTCTGCCCAAAGTGCGGAGACCCCCTGGCACCTGACTCCATGATAGAGTATAAGCCTGTCTACATATGTGAGGATTGTGGGGAACTGTTTGAGGAGCCTAAGCCTATAGCGATCTGCCAGTCATGCGGATCGGTATCGAATTTAACCGATGTTAGAGAGCTAATACTCAACAAGTATAAGCCTACGGAGCTTGCATTCAAGTTCTTCGAGAAGAGGGTTACTCCTGAGACCTTTGCTAAGACCTTGATGATTAGGGGGGCGAGGGTGGAGATGAATGTGTCATTGAAAGGTAGAAGCGGCCTGAACCATAAGGTGGATATAGTGGCCGTGAACCCCGACGCAAAAGATGTTAAGCTATACTTCATAGTCCCATTCCTCAGCGTTAGGGAGGTTCTTAGGATAGCGACGGTGAGCATGGATTTTAAGGACGTGAAGGTTCATGGAAGGGAGCCTAGGATAGTCATCGTGTCAAACTCTATTGAGCCCGGGAGCAAGGAGCTTGCCGACAGCCTCGGCCTAACGGTTGTTACGCTGGAGGGGGCTGGAACCCCTGGTTAACCTACCGCCCTGGATAACCCCCCTAATCGACTTCGTCGTCGAGAACCTCCTGCTCTCCGCCCTCATCTTCTTGGCAGTGATTTTCGGGGCGGCGTCAAAGAAGATTAGGGATAGCGAGATGAGGAGTGCGGCGGCCAGGGAGCAGACCATATTCCTGGCCTTTATCTACATCTTCGTAAAGAGCGGCAAGACCCTTGTGGAGGCCTTGCTCGAATCATCTAGGAGGAAAGACCTGATGAGGCATCTGGCTGGTGAGGCTGCGAAACTTAGGAGAATGTCGGAGCTGAAGACGCTCCCCACAGCCCTAAACAATTACCGCCACCCAAACCCGGAGTTCGCCCTCCTGATAAGAAGTATCGGTGAGGATGTGGAGGGAGGCTTTGGACTCGACACTAAGTTAGAGAGGATGCTGGAGACCATTATATTTAGGGAGGGAGAAAGGTGGAGTAGATACGTTAATACGGTGGAGACGCTGGGTGAGGCGACAGTCGCAATAATCCTCCTCACACCGCTCTTCTACCTACTTGGAACAATATTCGGAGGATTCAACACTCTGATAATAGTTATGGTTACGGCTGTGGCGTCGGTGGCCATGTATGTTGTATCGTCTGCAAGCACGCCGACAGCCCTCGTGGAGGTTCCACACTATATCATAATTACATCAACAACACTAATAATAGTCTCCTCCGCAGTCTTATTCACTACGTTCTTCATGCCAAACCTATACCTTTACGCACCAATAGTTGTCGGCGTGATTCTCCTGGGGTGGGGCTTGTTCGCCCACTTTAAGTATGTCAGGAAGGCTGTTGGTGAGGGTGAGGGAGCATACCTCATGCTCGATACCCTAGCCTCTAGGATGAAGGCCGGATACCCGATTGGCAAGAGCCTCGAGGCCATGAGGGACGAAAGATATAGTGAGTATGCTAGGAGGATGGCTCATGGATTGGAGGCTAAGCCCCTGAATAAGCTTATGAGGATAGCGGTCGAGACGGTCAAGGTTGCCAGGCATGGAGGACTGGGTGCGGAGGCTCTTGGGCTACTCTCCAGGCTTGCCCTGAGGGTTCATCTAGCGTTCACCGAGGCCAGGGCTAGGATGAAGCTCTACGATGGCCTCAGCATAATTAGCGGAGCCATAATAATAGCGATCTCGGCCTTCACGTTAATGCCCTTCACCCAGATTCCACAGGAGGTGGCCACGGAGGTTCAGAGAATAATAGCGCAGCCAAGCCTCAGCCCAATATATCCCCCTTCCCTCCTAACAGCGCTCTTCCTAGGCTCGGCTATATCTAGGACCTCCGACCAGACCGTGGTGGGGACTTGGAGGGCTGGTGCAGGGGTGTTGGCTACGCTTGCGGCATACCTCATAGCCTCAACAATAGTTCCAGCGTAGAGTTACTTCCGCCTCTCCTCCCTCATATGTTGCGAGATTTTCCTTCGTATGGTTTTGGGATTATTCTCTACCCCGAAATATTCGGCGAAGAGTGGAGAGGTCCTTAATATGAGTGTTCTACCCTGCTTCTCGGCCTCAACCAGCCCCTTCTCCAAGAGGATCTTGATGTGATTGTATGCCTGGTTCCCCCTGGCTGCCGCTACATCGCTCTGGGCTACTGGCTGATGATATGCTATGAATGCAAGGGTTCTCATAACACCTCTTCCAAGCATCGGCTTCCTCAGATACCTTCCCACAATCTCCATGTATTCCTTCCTCAGCTTCAGAAACCATTTATCCTCATGGAGTCTAACCAGCTCCAAGGCCCCTCCATCAGCCTCATACTTTCTTACCAACTCCTCGAGAACCTTCTCGATCTTCTTCCTAGACCTAACCCTGCACACCCTCATTATCTGTCTTAAGGAGACTGGTTTCCCTGCAGCGAATAGGAGGGCCTCTGCCTTTTTCATAAGTTCCTTAAACTCCTCCAATCCATCTCACCAGTATCTCCCCATCCCCTGTTTCCTCCAACTCTACCACACCTCGTGCAGCAGCAAACAATAAAAGTATGAATCTCCTCGCAGCCTCCAATCTATCAACGTTTGCGGATAATTCCCTGAAGCTTATCACGTTCCTCCCATCAAGTAGTTCCCTTAAGGTTTCCAGGAACTCCTCGACCTTCTCCTCAAGCTTTACCAGAAACTCGTCGAGGTTTACTTCAGGTATTTCTAGGTTCTCCTTCCGTTCTCCATTCTCTTTATTCTGCTTCCTAAAGATAGTCTTAAGGGCCTGTATTAGCTCCCCCATTGTTGCTACCATGAATTCTGGTGGTAGGGGGAGGTCTATGGGGGGTGGGATCACGTATATTGGACGCTCCCTAGGCATGGGAGGTGTGTCGGCCTTTAAGAGCTTCTCGCTCTTTATCCTATGTATTGTCGCCGCCGAGTATGCAGCAACCCCACATGACTGCAGGTCTATTATTTCCATGGCCTGAAGCTCCTCGAGCAGCGCCTTCATTATCTCGGCGAGCCTAACCTCCCAGGGCTTAACCCTATTAATCCTGGTTACGTCGAAGAGTATCCTCCATCTTGGGTCGCTCCATATGGTTATTACGCGTTCATCCGCCAAGCTGCTTCACCTCCTCGAGCCTGGTCTTGACTGCTTTGGACTCTCCGGCCCGCATATACACTCCTATGAGCTGGTCCGCATGCTCTGCCATGACATCCTTCAGGCTTATTACGATTATCTGGGTGTTTCTTGCCATCTCGCTGAATAGTCTTGCAAGCCTCCTACTGTATTGGAGGTCCATGTGGGCGTCTACCTCGTCGAATACGTAGAATTCTGCTGGTGTTAGGCCTTGGAGGGCCAGTAGAAGCGATACAGCGGCCACGGACTTCTCTCCCCCGCTCACAGCCCTGGAGCTCCTAGAACCCTTTCCAGGGAACCTTAGAATCATCTCCACGCCTCCCTCGAAGGGGTTATCCGGGTTTTCGAGCCTCAGCCATCCTTGACCGCCTGTGAGTGTTGAGAAGAATCTCTCAAAGCTTTCTGAGACCTTGTTGAAGGTTTTCATGAATGCTTTCCTCTTCTCCCCCTCAACCCACTCAAGGAACCTTAATATCTCATGTCTTTCAGCCTCAAGCTCCCTAATTCTTTGGGACCTAACCTTATAGTTCCCGATCATCTCCTCATACTGCCCTGGGGCCAGCTGGTTTATCATCCCGATCTCCTCAAGCTCCCTCTCCAAATCCTTCTCCAGCTTCTCGGCCAGGGATCCATATATCGGGATAGGCTCCCCATGTACCCCCAATGCCTCGAGACCCTCCCTCACCCTGGTTAGCTCGGCCTCTAGCTGGGCCCTCCTTATAGCTAGACCAGTTCTCCTGGATTCCAGCTCCCGTATC
>CAZHEC010000137.1:0-3895 GCA_964531465.1 uncultured Nitrososphaeria archaeon
AGACACTGTGGCCATGCTGGCTGAGGGAGAGGGCATGCTTGTCGGAAACACAGCCCAACTCTTCGCCCTAATACACAACGAAAGCATAGGCTCCGCATTCACATCTCCGAGGCCCTTCAGGGTAAACGCAGGCGCAATCCACTGCTACACTCTCATGCCCGACGGCTCAACCAGATATCTCTCAGAACTCTCCTCAGGCGACAGGGTCCTCATAGCCTCGAGGAGGGGTGAGACAAGGGTCGTGGCAATCGGCAGGGTCAAGATAGAGAGACGGCCCCTGAGACTTGTCAAGCTAAGGTCAGGGAACGTGGAGGGAAGCATAACAGCCCAGAACGCCGAGACCATAAGGTTTGTCTCACCCGACGGCTCCCTCAAACCCATAACCGAGATAAGGCAGGGAGACAGGATACTGGCCCACGTATCAGAGGCTAAGGCGAGGCACTTCGGCAGGGCGGTGGACGAGTTCATAATAGAGAGATGAAGGCAAGAATATGCGTAAGCATATTGGCAAGAGATATAGAAGAGATGGAATCAAAGGCATTAACGGCACTCAACCTAGGAGCAGACCTAGTTGAGCTCAGGCTTGACTACCTTGAAACACCCAACCTAGATAAAATCGCAGAGACTGTCTTGAAGTTGGGCGAGAAGGTGGTGATAACGCTTAGGCCCTCATGGGAGGGCGGAGGATTTAGGGAAGATGAGGATGAGAGGGCTAGAATACTCGGAAAGCTGGCCACATTCTCGCCAGCATACATAGACGTGGAACTGAACTCCCAGATAATAGACGCCGTATCAGGGAGAAAAGGAGGGAGGACTAAGATTATAGTCTCGTGGCATGACTTCCAGGCGACACCTACGCTGAATAGACTCCAAGAGCTAGCCAATAAGGCCCTTGAGAAGGGCGACATAGCCAAGATAATCCCAACTGCCCGAGAGTTCTCGGACAACCTCACAGCCCTAGAACTATACAGGAAGGTAGACCCAAGTAGGCTGATATGCTTCGCCATGGGTGAGGCAGGAGTTTCCTCGAGAATCCTCTCAGCACTAATGGGAGCACCCATAGCGTATTCATGTCTGCCAGGTGAGGAGGCTGCTCCAGGCCAGATAAACATAATTGAGTTTAGGAGAATCCTTGAGCTGGTGGGGAAGCCTTGATAGACGCCTCAACCCGTCTCTGCGGCCTCATAGGAAACCCAGTCCGCCACACGGTCTCACCCCAGATGCATAACGCCGCATTCAGGGCTCTCAAGCTAAACTACGTATACCTGGCGTTTGAGGTTGAGGCTCATAGGCTGGGGGAGGCCGTGAAAGGCCTTAGGTCCCTGGGGGCGAGGGGATTCAACGTAACCATCCCCTACAAGGTTGAGGTGATGAGGTTCCTCGATAGGCTCGACCCCACGGCCGAGAAGACAGGCGCCGTAAACACAGTAGTCATAGATGATGAGATGACGGGATACAATACGGATGTGGTTGGGGTTGAGGCTGCCTTGAGGGAGGCGGGATGTAGAGGGAATGGGCAGGCCATGATTATAGGTGCTGGAGGGGTTGCACGTGCAGCCGCCTACGCCTTGAGGAGACTTGGATACAGGGACATCATAGTGGCCAACAGGACTAGGGAGAGGGCCTTAAGGTTAGCCCAGCTAATAGAGGGACTCGGGGGAAAGCCTGACGTGACTCCGCTTGAGAAGGCTGGAGAATACTCGAGGAGATGCGAGGTTATCGTGAACTGCACCCCCCTGGGGATGGTCCCGGACACCGACTCAACGCCCCTCAGGAGCAAGGAGATTCCGGGAGACTCGGTGGTCCTCGACCTAGTCTATAATCCCCTCAAGACCAAGCTGCTTAGGGAGGCTGAGAGGGCTGGGGCCAGAACCGTGGACGGGCTGGTCGTCCTGGTCGAGCAGGGAGCCGTGGCCTTCAAGCTCTGGACAGGGTTGGAGCCGCCGCGAGACCTTATGAGGAGGGAGGCTGAGAGGGGCCTGGGTGCGTCTGATTGAGGGGGAGGGCCAGGGTTCACGGAGCAGTAAGTATAGTGAATGCGATAGCAACTGGAAGGGGGGCTGCCATGGGCGTGGACCTCTGGACCGAGGCCGAGGTGTCCCTGAGAGATGATGGAGAGATAATGGTCTTCATAGAGGATGAGCCAGGTGAAGACACGAGCCTTGCTAGGAAGGTTGTGGAGAAGGTTCTAGAAAGGGTGGGTATGAGGGGTTGGGGGGCCGAGGTTAGGACCAAGTCTAACATACCCATAGGGAGGGGGTTAAAGAGCTCAAGTGCGGCCTCAAACGCCATAGCCCTCGCCACCGTGAAGGCAGCAGGCCTCGAGCTAAGCCCAGAGGAGGTAGTTAAGCTTGCTGTGGAAGCAAGCATAAAGGCGGGGGTCTCCATAACGGGCGCATTCGATGATGCATATACATGCTTCTTCGGGGGGATAAACCTGACGGACAAGCTCTCCCACAGACTTCTTATGCATAGGGAGGCCCCTGAGAATATCCGTGTTCTCATACTTGTCCCAGGTGAGAAGGTCTATACGGGCAGTGTTGAAGTATCCTCTCTCAGAAGCCTATCGAAGGGGTTCGAGACAGCCGTCAAGTATGTTCTCGAGGGGAGATTCTGGGAGGCCATGACCTTAAACGGGTTCCTCGTGGCCTCAGCCCTCAACCAAGACCCTAGGCCCATACTACAGTCGCTTAGGGCTGGAGCCGAGGCCGCGGGGATCTCTGGGACAGGCCCTTCGGTTTCGGCCATAGTCGAGGAGGAGCGTGTAGAGAGCGTTAGGGAGGCTTTGGAGGAGTTTGGCAAGGTCTTGGAGGCAGGTGTGAATAATCGGGAGGCCGAGGCCTGGTGATACGCGTCTATCCATCCACCCTGGAAGGCGTGGTCGACGCACCGCCAAGTAAATCCTACACGCATAGAGCCATAGCGATCTCCATGATGACTCATGGTAGAAGCAGTATAGAGAACCCGCTAATATCCGATGACACCATAGCATCTCTGAGGGCAGCCCAGCTCCTAGGAGCCGAGATCCATAAGAAGCCCATGCTAATAGAGGTTGATGGCGGGGTATTCAGGACTCCTGATGACGTCATTGATGTGGGGAACTCTGGGACCACTCTCAGGTTCTTCACGGCAATCGCAGGCCACACACCTGGAGGCTACACGGTCCTGACAGGGGACGAGAGCATTAGGAGGAGGCCTATGGGTCCCCTGCTCAAGGCTCTAAGGATGCTCGGGGTCGAGTGCTGGTCTACCAGGATGAATGACCTCGCACCAGTAGTTGTTAGGGGTGGTGGGATTAGGGGTGGGGAGGCGGAGATAGAGGGTAACGTCTCCTCCCAGTTCATTTCAGCCCTACTCATAGCATCGCCGAAGACGGATGACGGGGTCGAGATAAACGTCCTGGGAGAACCTGTCTCGAGACCCTACATAGATGCGACGATAACCGTTATGGAGAGATTCGGCTTCAGGGTGTCAAGGGATGACCACACCTGGTTTGGAGTTGAGGGAGGGCAGGAGGGAAAGCCGACCTGGTTCAGGGTTCCGGGAGACTACTCCTCCGCATCATTCCTACTAGCCGCAGCCTATCTAACCAGCGGAGACATAACCGTGAAGAACCTTGACCCAAAGTTACCCCAGGCCGACATGAAGATACTTGACGTGGTAAGATTATTCGGAGGCCTTGTTAAGCAGGAGGGTGAGAGTGTCAGAGTTAGAGGAGAGGCTCAGGGTTCCCGGGACATAGAAATTAACTTAAGGGACTCCCCAGACCTACTTCCCATAGTAGCCATGCTAGCCGCAAAGAACCCTGGCAGAACCCTGATAAAGGGCGTTGAGCACGCACATTACAAGGAGACTGATAGGGTTAGGGCTGCGGCGGAGGAGCTGAGAAAGCTCG
>CAZHEC010000138.1:0-3891 GCA_964531465.1 uncultured Nitrososphaeria archaeon
TCTCCTACACTCCTCGGGGAAGTCGGCTTCGAGGGGGTTCACAGCTATGTCGGCTCCGAGTCTGCGGGCTGCCTCAAGCCTGAAGTTTGAGAGGTCTGCTGCGGCAACTACTGAGGCGCCGAATGCCTTGAGGAGTTTGATGAATATTGCTCCAGTAGGCCCCACGCCTACTATCGAGACGCTGTCTCCAGGCTTGAACCCCGACCTGTTTATGGCTTTTAGGACGCAGGCCGAGGGCTCGATGAAGGCTGCCTCCTCCCAGTCCACGTTGCCGGGTAGTTTGAGGACGGCTCCCCTCTCCACGTTGGTTCTCGGAACCCTGAAGTATTCGGCTAGGCCGCATGGCTCGATGCTGGTCTTGAGGAAGAGGGGGCACATGGTGTAGGAGCCGTGTAGGCAGTAGTAGCATCTGCCGCAGAAGACGTGGTGGTGGACGAATACCCTGTCCCCCGGCTGGAACCCGGGCGTCCTAGACTCTACCACTTCTCCTGCAACCTCGTGGCCGAGCATGGGAGGGGTTATGGGTCTCCCGAAGGCCTTCTCAAGGTCGGTTCCATCTATCCCGCAGACCCTCATCCTTACCAGTATCTCGCCCTCACCAATCTCCGGGACATCAACGTCCCTAACCTCTACGCCGCCCCCGCCAGGCTTAACGAAGACGGCCCTCAACCCAGCACACCTCACTCAAGCTCTCCAGGATTCTCAAGCAGCTGCCTAACAGTCTGGAGGAACCTGGCTGCAGGCGCTCCGTCGATCAGCCTGTGGTCGAATACGAGTGTCAGGTGACCCTTCATCTTAACGGTTAGTCCTCCGTCCCTGGTTACCGAGGGTTTAGGCTCTATCGAGCCTATGGCGAGTATTGCCGGGTCGGGTGGATTGATTATCGGCGTGAAGTGGGTTATCCCCAGATGCCCTAGATTCGTTACCGTGAAGCTGTGGCCCCCCTGCTCTGCAACCGATATCTCACCCTTCCTGCCCCTCTCCTGGAACCTATCTATACTCTCTGTCAGCTCCCTAAGGCTCCTCCTATCTGCCTCCTTTATCACGGGCGCCATCAAGCCTTTCGGGGTATCGACTCCAACCGCCACGTTAACCTCCTCGTGGTAGAGCATCTCCTCTCCCTCGAGGGTTAGGTTCATCTCTGGGTGCTTTCTGAGGGCGAGGGCTACTGCCTTAACCACGTATGCTGTTATGGATGGTTTCCCGCCTCGTTCCTTGTGCTTGATTAGGTTCTCTGCGTCGAACTCCGTCATGAGTGCTACTGGAAGGGCTTGGTGGAACCCTGGGGAGAGGCGGGTGGCGATTGCCTTCCTGATTCCTGCGAAGGGAACCCTCCTAACCCTCTCAGCCTTCTCCTCAGCCTTCAGCAGACCCCGCTCCCTCGCAACCCTCAGCACATCATCCCTCGTTATTCTCCCGCCGGGTCCAGTCCCTCTAACTTCCTCCAGCCTAATCCCGTATTGTCTCGCAAGTTTCCTCGCTATCGGGGATGCTTTAACCACGGCTTCCTTAGCCTCTTCCATGGGCTTCTCCCCAGGTTTTGCTTCGGCAGCCTCCTCACCTATTACGGCTATCGGCTCGCCAACCTTCACGGTCTCACCCTCCCTCCTCAGTATCTTGGTTAGGGTTCCACTGTATTGGGACTCGACCTCGAATGTGGTCTTCTCTCCCTCTACTATCACTATAACCTCTCCCTTCTCGACCCTCTCTCCCTCATGCTTCCTCCACTCGACTATCTTCCCCTCCTCCATGAGTGGGTCGAGCCTAGGCATAACGACCTCGGGCAAGCCTACCTCACCAACCTCCTAACAGCCTCCACTATCTTCCCCGAGTCCACCATGTATTCCTTCTCTAGGGGTGGTGAGAATGGGACTGGGAGAGGCGGAGAGTTCACCCTAACTATGGGTGCGTCGAGGTAGTCGAATGCCTCCTCCACAACCATGGCCGCAACCTCCGCGGATATCCCACCCGTCTTCACGCTGTCGTCGGCTATTACCAGCCTGTTCGTCCTCTTAACCGACTCCACTATGGTCTCCTTATCCATGGGCTGGATGGTCATGAGGTCCACCACCTCCACGCTTATCCCCTCATCCTCAAGCATCTCGGCTGCGGCTAAAGCCTCCCTAACAGTCCTGGAGACGGCTACAACCGTAACGTCATCACCCCGCCTCTTCACCTCAGCCTTACCTAGAGGGGTCAGATACTCCTCCTCAGGCACAGGGCCCTTCATCCTATGGTAGAGGACGCCTGACTCAACGAAGAGGACTGGGTTATCATCCCTTATAGCCGACTTCAGGAGACCCTTAGCGTCCTTAGGGGTTCCGGGTAAGACGACCTTGAGACCCGGGGCTTGGAGAAACCATGAGGCGAAGAACTGGCTATGCTGGCTCCCGTGAACCCTTCCCAAGCTATACTGGCATCTAACGACCATGGGAAGCTTGACCTGGCCCCCGCTCATGAACCTGGCCTTAGCAGCATGGGTTACAAGCTGGTCCAACCCTATGGTGAGGAAGTCCATATACATTATCTCGGCCACGGGTCTAAGATCCATGAGAGCCGCACCAATGGCTGCGCCAATTATTGCGGCCTCGGATATCGGCGTGTCCCTTACCCTCTCAGGTCCAAATTCTTCTAGAAGTCCCTTCGTAACCTTGTAGACTCCGCCTGGCTTGGCTACGTCTTCTCCGAATACTATGACTGAGTCATCCCTCCTCATCTCTTCTCGTAGGGCCTCGTTAAGGGCTTCGGCGAAGGATAGCTCACGCATCTCCCCGACCCTCCACGTAGACTAGGTTGTAGAGTTCCTGGAAGGGTAGGTAGGGTGATTTCTCGGCCTCCTCGACCGCCCTCTCGATAACCTCCTCGACCTCCCCCTCAATCCTCCTAATCTCGTCATCATTTATTATCCCAGCATCCCTGAGCTTCGAGGTGAAGAGTCTTATCGGCTCCTTCTTCATCCACTCCTCCACCTCCTCCTTCGGCCTATACCAGGCAGTATCATAGACTCCATGCCCCTTCATCCTATAGGTCTGGAACTCGATGAACGCTGGGCCGCTTCCACCCCTAACATACTCCGAGGCAATCCTTGCAGCACGGTAAACAGCCACCACATCATTCCCGAATGCTTGGAAGGTCTTCAACCCGTATGCGGATGCCCTCGCAGCTATGCTCTCACCAGCCAGGACGCTTCTTATGGGTGTGAACTCCGAGTATTGGTTGTTCTCGCAGATGAAGAGGACTGGGAGTCTCCATGCTGCGGCTAGGTTCAAGCCCTCGGCGAATGCACCCGTGTTTGCTGCACCGTCGCCGAAGAAGACGACGGCAATCCTATCATCCCCCCTATACTTGAGGGCAAGACCTATGCCTGCGGCTATCGGTATCCCGCTTCCCACTATGGCTGTGGCCATGGGAATCCCGTGCTCAACGCTCATGGCGACGTGCATTGAACCGCCTAATCCCTTGCAGGTTCCGGAAGACCTTCCAAACAGCTCGGCCATGACGGCGTTTGGTGGGACGCCTCTTGCGAGGGCGTGGCCGTGGCCTCGGTAGGTTGAGACTACAGGGTCATCGCTTCTAATCGCCTTCATGACTCCTACTGCGACTGCCTCCTGGCCTAGGTAGAGGTGGCTTGGACCTATGAGCTTCCCTTCAAGAAACAGCTTCTCAACACGCTCCTCAAACCTCCTAACCAACAACATATCCCTAAGCATCCCAACAAGGGTGTCCCGTCCAAGGCCAAGCTCTCCATAACGGTCTGCCGGAACCTCATCGATAACCTCAATACTCATACACCGCTTCAGAGACCCCAGACGTCTTATATACTTTAGGGCATTATACACGAGGTCTTAGAATGCTTAAATGAGGCGTGGTTTGTGCTGGGTATGGTTTGAG
>CAZHEC010000139.1:0-3838 GCA_964531465.1 uncultured Nitrososphaeria archaeon
GACAAAGGATGAGAGGAGAACATTTAGGGCCGGGGCCACCATAGCATCCTACCTACTCGGCCAGGGAATAACGGTAGGCGACGTGATTAACATTGACGCGGAGACCGGCAGGGTCGTGAGGATAGGCCGCTCCGAGAACGCGTCGGAGAAGTATGAGCTGGCGGTTCTTGACGAGCGTCCCGTCCCGAGGCCAAGCGGCCCGGTTGAGAAGGATAAGGAGTTCGTCTATGTTATGACGCTCCATGACCTGGACCAGCTCTCCGCCAAGAGCAGGGGTGGAGGATTATTCAGTATGCTGTTCGGTCAGCCTCCGAGCAAGGAGATAGACCCTGAGGTCAGGAGGGAGGTGGATGAGATGGTGAAGAGGAGGGTTGAGGAGGGGACTGGCGAGATAATTCCAGGAGTCCTCTTTATAGACGAGGTCCACCTACTAGACATAGAAGCCTTCTCATTCCTTAACGCGGCGATGGAGAGCGAGCTAGCGCCAATCCTAATCTTCGCCAGCAACCGTGGAATAACCAAGGTTAGGGGAACCGACATAGAGTCCCCGCACGGGATACCCCTAGACATGCTGGATAGGATGCTGATTATAAGCACTAAGCCATACACTAGGGAGGAGATCAGGAAGATTCTGGAGATTAGGGCTGAGGAGGAAGGCGTCAAGCTAAGCAAAGACGCGATGGAGAAGCTCACCGAGATAGGCGAGAAAGCCACGCTCCGCTACGCGGTCCAACTAATGACCCCAAGCGCCGAGATAGCGAAATCTAAGAACAGAGGCGAGGTCATGCCCGAGGATGTGGAAGAAGCATTAAAACTATTCTCGGATGTTAGGAGATCTGTTGAGGAGTTAAGGAGATACGAGGAGCTGATGATGCGCTGAGGGTCGCCGGCCTAGACGAGGCTGGGAGAGGCTCGGTAATCGGCCCCATGGTGATAGCGGGGATAGCCTTAGAGGACGATAGAGTCGATGAACTGTGGAGGATAGGTGTAAAAGACTCGAAGAAGCTCGCACAGAAAGAGAGGGAAAGACTCGCAGACGAGATAAAGAAGCTCGTTGACGCATGGGTTGTCGAGGTTCTGGATGCCTGGGAGGTTGACTCGATGACCAGGCGTAGGGGCAGGGAGGGGATAAACATCCTGGAGGCGAGGGTGTTCTCAGAGATAATAAAGAAGCTTAGGCCGGAGAAGGCATACATAGATTTACCGTCTAGGAATGCCGATGAATATGAGAGGCTCCTTAAGGGCATGGGATATAGGTGCAGGCTCATCCTAGAACACAAGGCCGATGAGAAGTACGCTGTTGTAGCAGCCGCTTCAATACTCGCCAAGGTTGAGAGGGATAGACATGTGGAGAGGTTGAGGAACGAGTTAGGAGACTTTGGCTCAGGATACCCATCAGACCCCAAGACCCTACAATTTCTACGAGAGTTAGCTGAACGTGGGAGACTCGATGAGAGAGTTGTCCGGCTAAGCTGGAGGACCCTCGAGAAAGTCTTGCAAAGAAGACTCGACGAGTATGGTGAGGAGCCTTGAGGCTACTCTACGCAATAACAGGCAGGCCGGGGATAGGGAAAACCACCGTAGCACTGAAGGTTTCAACGACCCTGAAAAAGCACGGCTTAAAGATTGATGGAATGTACACTATGGAGGTTAGGGAGGGCGGGGTCAGGAAGGGGTTCAAGGTTGTGAGAATAGGTGGCGGGGAGGGGATCCTAGCATGGAAGGACCATCGCGGCGGACCTAGGGTGGGAAGATACACCGTAAATCTCAGAGACTTGGAGGAGGTCGGCGTAAGAGGGATAATAGAAGGCGTTGAGAGGGCTGACTTCGTGGTTGTTGATGAGGTCGGCCCCATGGAGTTATATAGTCAGAGGTTCAGGGAGGCCGTCAAGAATCTCCTCTCCTCAACCAAGCCTGCACTAATAACAGTCCATTACAGGTCTAGGGACCCACTTATCCAGGAGGTTAAGCGTGCAGCAGGAGGCAACCTAATCATCCTCGATGAAGAGAACCGTGGAAGGGTTCCCGATATAATTGTGGGGGATGTCCTGAGGTTGGTGAGCCGTGAGTGAGGAGCTGGGCTTTGAGGTGGAGCTTTTAACGGAGGGCAGGGTTAGATTCTATGCACCTAAGATTCCGCCTGAGCCGGGATTCGCCCCAAGCGAGCTACCAGCGTTCTTTAACCCCGCCTCGAAGCCAAGTCGGGACATGGCCGTCCTCTTCCTCAGAAGCTGGTTCAACAGGAAGGTTACCATATGTGAGCCTCTCGCTGGAACCGGCGTAAGGACGCTTAGGCTGATAGTTGAGTCTGGCGTGGTTGAGAAGGCCTCGGCCAACGATATATCCGTGAACGCATACAAGCTCATCAAGAAGAATGCCGAGCTAAATGGTCTCCAAGATAAGGTCGAGGCATATAATCTAGATGCCAACGAGTTTCTCGCCTCACGTGGAAGGGGGAGGCCAAGATACGACTACGTGGATGTAGACCCGGCAGGCACTCCGGTACCCTACATGGAGAACGGGTTCAGGGGATGTGGGAAAAACTCGGTTCTGGGAGCCACGGCCACAGACTTATCGGCCCTAACGGGTGCGAAGCCCAAGCCATGTTGGAGGAAATACGATGCCTGGCCCCTCAGGGCCGGCCCCTTTAGGATGGAGGTAGCCCTTAGAATCCTGGCGGGCTTCATGGCCAGGACTGCGGCGAGGATAGGGCTGGCTGCACGGCCGATACTATCATTCAGGAAGGACCATTACGTCAGGGTGTTTGTTGGGGTTGAGCGTGGGAAGGAGAAGGCTAAGCAGGTCTTAGGCGAGCTGGGGTGGATGAGCCACTGTGGTAAGTGCCTGGCAACCTACTCCGAGAGGCTGTGGAACCCTCCCCCCTCGTCATGTCCCCGATGTGGTGAAGTGCTGGAGTATGCGGGGCCACTGTGGCTCGGAACCCTGACAAGGGGTGAGATAGCCTCCAAGATGCTTGAACATGCATTAAGCGATGAGGAGGTCTATGGAGACGTGATACCCATGCTCAGGCTGATGAGCCAGGAGGACACGGGAATCCCCGGATACTATCCCGTCAACTATGTTGCCTCGAGGCTGAAGAAAAGCCCTGTAAAGCCGGGGAAATTGATCGAGGAGCTGCGTTCAATGGGTTATAGGGCCACACCAACCCACCTTGACCCCGGAGCGGTTAAGACCGATGCGGAGCCAGAAGACTTAAAAAATGCGTTCGAGGCGGCCTCAAGGAATGATTAAGCCTGTGGTTGCAGCCCTCCTGACCATTGCTCTGTTAGCAAATCTTCCAGCCGTATTCTGCCTTACATGTATCCCGAGACCCGACGTGATAATCTGGTATGATGGCGTGGATGTGGGGAGGCTGTTGGAGATTGCACCCAGCATGGTTATGGTCGATTTGGATGAGTTGGATGGAGAGGATGTTGGGAGGCTTCATAGAAGGGGCGTGAAGACGCTTGCTTACATTAGCTTGGGGACTGCGGAGGAATGGAGGGATTATTGGCGGGATGAATGGTATTCTAGTAAGCCTGAGTGGATGGATAAGCCTTTACCCGGCTGGCCCGGAGAATATGTGGTAAGATTCTGGCATAAGGAATGGCTCCGGATAATCGCTGAGAGGATGGGTGAGGCCATGGCTAAAGGGTTTGATGGAATCATCCTAGACAATGTGGACGTTTACTTACTTCTCGGAGAGAGTGAGGAGGAGCCCCTCCAAGCCCTTAGATGGATTAGGGAACGGTTTAGGGGGTTAATCTATGTGAATATTGGGGCTGCACTCGGGCTACTCTACCTAGACGAGTTCCGGGAACTTGTTGATGGAGTATTG
>CAZHEC010000140.1:0-2083 GCA_964531465.1 uncultured Nitrososphaeria archaeon
TTTTTCGTGGATTTTTGGTGCATCGGGTTTCATGGCCTCGATGGGGTCGAAGACCGCTGGAAGCCTCTCGTAATCTATCCTTACGAGACTTATGGCCTCATCAACCGTCTCGGGCCTCTCACCGGCTATTATGGCGAGAGCCTCTCCATAATGTCTCACCTTATCAACGGCTAGGAAAGGTCTATCAGGGATGAGGGAGCCTGCATCGTTTATTCCCGGTATATCCCTCCATGTGTAGATTCCCACTATACCCTGCAGGTTCTTCGCAGCCGAGAAGTCTATGTGCTTGATGAGGGCGTGGGGGACGGTGCTTCTCACAGGCCTTACGTATAGGACGTTACTGGGCAGCAGGTCTCCCGTGAACGCCAATCTACCCGTAACGGCCTCTAGCGAGTCAATCCTTGCAACTCCTTTGCCTATAACGATGAATTCCCTCGCATTTAGGAGTTTCTCAACCTGCCTCTCCACCTCGGTCACTTCTCCACCCTCCCCTCGATAACCATCTGGACAGCTTCCTCAAACATTAAGTAGCTTCCACACCTACAAAGAACGCTTCTCAAAGCCCTGCGTATCTCATCCCTATTAGGCTTCCTCTTCCTGTCAAGAAGACCTTTAGCCACTATTATAGCTCCTGGGATGCAGAACCCGCATTGGACGGCCCCGGTCTCTATGAAGGCCTTCTGGAGTGGATGTAGCTTGCCGTCTTCCTCCAGCCCCTCAACGGTAGTTATTCGTTTCCCCCTAGCTTGGACTGCAAGCATGAGGCATGAGAGCATGGGGACCCCGTTCACCAGGACTGCGCACATTCCACATTCGCCTGTCCCGCATCCCTCCTTGACGCTCCTAACGCCTAGTTTTTCCCTTAGGATGTCCATTAACCGCTCATGCCCTTCCAGCTCGACCTCATGCTTAATTCCATTGACTTGGAGTCTTATCTTCATGTCTCTACACCCCTAGGGCCTTAACAGCCCTTAGCCCCATCCTCCTGAAGAGCGTAGTCAGGACCTCGAGCCTATACCAGTCCGGCGCCATGAAGTCTGCATGCGGCCGGACTGATGCCTGAAGCCTCCTCGCAGCATCATCGACCAGTTCCTCTGTAAGCTTCTTCCCTAGCATAAGTTTCTCAACCCTGGTTACTTTGGCTGGTTCTCCATTCCTGGCACAGTTTGCCGCAACGCCTGCATAGGTTATCCTGCCACGTTGGTTTACCTTGAGGCAGAGCGATATACTTGCGAGAGGGTAGCGGGAGTTTGATGGATGGATTTTGTCGAAGAGGGTTATCATGCTTGGGGAAGGTGAGGGGAATGAGATTTCCGTGATTAGTGCCCGAATATTTCTCCGTGTTATAAATCTGTCTAGCTTCATGGTTTGGCGCCCACGTCTACCTATGAGACGTATGTCTCCGTTCATGGCTAGGAGAACCACTAGGAGGTCGCTTTCCATGGAGCGGGTCGCTATACTTCCTCCAACGGTAGCCATGTTGGCTACTATCGGGGGTGCAAACTTCTCCTCAAGGGCTTTGAATGCCTGATGCCTTCTTACATTCTTGTTCGAGAAGAGTTTTGAGAGAGGTGTCATCGCACCAACCTTAATCATTCTTTTCTGGGCCTTAATGTAGTCAAGCTCCTTTATCCCGGATAGGTCTATTAACGCCCCAGGTTTCATCTCCCTCATCTTAATCTTAGCCAGCACGTGGGTTCCGCCTGCCACGAACTCTGCATCGCTTCTCCTAAAGAATATCTTTGCAGCCTCCGATACCGTTTCAGGCACTATGACTTCTAGTTCAGGTAGTCTTAGGAGGCTTGGAAACACTGTGAAACACCTCTCTTAATACCTTTATGACTGCTGGATGTTAAAATGTTTATTGCATACGTAGAGGCTCAACTGCTTCACCCATCTCCCTTAGTCTCTCCCAGAGACGTTCATGTGTTCTTAGAACCCTCTGCTCCGCATCCCGTATATCGACTTTTGTCAGCTTCCTATCCCATACCACTACCTCGCCGTCTACTATTACTGTCTTAACGTCACCTCCCTTAACACCGTTTACTATCCATGCATGTATGTCTCCTGTGTAGGGTGTTGG
>CAZHEC010000140.1:2093-3831 GCA_964531465.1 uncultured Nitrososphaeria archaeon
GTGTTGCGGCCATCTGGGGTCTCAGGATTATTATGTCCGCTCTATATCCAGGCTTCAAGGCTCCTAGGTCATTTAACCCGTAGGCTTTGGCCGCATCTATTGTTGCTAGCTCTAGGGCTTTCCTGGGGGAGATTACGGTGGGGTCTCTGCGGGCTACCCTGTGTAGGAGGAAGGCCGACCTGATGTTCTCGAACATATCGAACACGTATCCGTCATTTCCAAGGGCTACGTTGACGCCCTGAGAAAGCATGTCAGGTATCCTTGCGACACCCACAGCGTTTAGCATGTTGCTCATAGGGTTGTGGGCTACCCACGCGCCGGTCTCCGTCAGGATTCTTAGCTCTGCATCATTTAGGTGGACGCAGTGTGCTAGGACTGCCTTGGGTGAGAGGAGCCCCGTGTCTTTAAGCCGTTCCACAGTCCTCTTCCCATATCTCTCGAGATTATGGTATAGGTCTCCTGGACCCTCGGAGACGTGGATTGTTATTGGGGCGCCTGTCTTCTCCTGTAGTTGGAGGGCTTTCTCTATTAGGTCGTCTGTTATGGTGAAGGATGCGTGGAGGCTTATCATACCCATGGCTCTTCCCTTATCCTTTCTCTTGAGGAACCTCTCATTCTCCTTCAGCCCCCTCAGACCCTCATCCTTGCTCCGTCTCTCTGTTGCCTCAAAGGATAGTATCCCCCTTATCCCAACCTCGTTCACGGCCTCCGCTATGGCGTCAAGCGAGCCCTCTATCCCATTTGGGGCCGAGTAAGTGTCGGCGAAGGTGGTCGTCCCTGTGAGAAGAAACTCTATGGAGGATGCCAGGGCGGTTGAGTATGCCTCCTCATTGGTTAGCCTCTCGTCGAGGGGCCACCAAATTCTTTGAAGTATCTGCGTGAAGTCCGAAGGCGGCTTGATGTTAAGGGCGGCGCCACGTAGGGCTATTCCATATAAGTGTGTATGAGCACATATTAGACCCGGCATTATTATTGATTTTGGCTCCTCTATTACCTCGTCTGCCTTGAAGTTCTTCTCGACCTCAGAGCTTCTTGCAACGGCGGTTATCCTACCTCCCTCGATGGCCACGGCTCCGTCGTGAATAATCCTTCCGTCATCCATTGTTACGACTACGCTTCCTTTGACTAGGAGCTTCTCCGCCATGGCCGTTAGACCTCTGCAATGGATTTTACTAGGTACTCTACGTTCCCGCTTAGGGGGAGGAGGAGAGGTGAGGTGCATCCATTCTTCATGTATTCCAAGACCTTCCGCTTCACATCCTCGGGTGTGCCTGAAGCCGTTATCATGTGGACAACCTCGTCAGGAACAATCTCCATAGCTTTCTCTATTCCTCCAGGCTTGGCAGGCCATCCTCCCATAATCTCCTGAACCTCCTTAATCAGATCCTCGCTAACGCCGCTAGCCTTCATTATGTGGGGCTGCTGCCCAAGGGTCATGGTTACATGCTTCTTAGCTAGCTTCACAGCCTTATCGGCATCCTCATGTATCGATGTAGCGATTAGCTGCGGCCTATCTATGTCTTCCAGTTTTCTCCCAGCCTTTTCAGCCCCCTTCCTTATATGTTCCAAAGCTTTCTGGTTGTATTTTGGTGAGACGAGGTAGTTGAGTAAGACCCCGTCGGCTATTTCTCCGGCTAGTTCGAGCATCTTCCAGCCTGTGGCTCCTATGTAGATTGGTATGTTTCTGGGTTTTTCTCCAGCACCATGTAGGACGTCTAGCTTCACTCCACGCATCTTG
>CAZHEC010000141.1:0-3809 GCA_964531465.1 uncultured Nitrososphaeria archaeon
CTCCTACGTGAGACGCCCACCGCAGTCCCGGTTCTACCGGTCGTTCTAGTCCTCTGCCCCCGAACCTTAAGCCCGAGGCTATGCCTCACACCCCTCCAAGACTTAATCCTCATCTCCCTCTGTATATCCTCTTTAATAGCCAGAACCAGGTCAGAGCCATAAAGCTGGAGGTCCTTACCGGTTACAGGGTCCTTCCTCCTGTTAAGCATCCATGCAGGTATCCCATGTTTGAGCGGGTTCCTGGCAACCTCTTCCAGCCGCTGGAGCTCCTGGTCGGTGAGGAATCCGAGCCTCTTCTCGGTATCAACCCCGGCGGCCCTCGCTATGGCGTATCCAAGCATGACGCCTATCCCCTTAACCGAGGTTAGGGCGTATGGGACTTTGAGAGAGCCGTCTAGGTCTGTTCCCAGGAACCTAACTACATGCCTGAACTCCCTTGACGACATCCATCAATCCCGAAGCCAAGCCACTAATAAGCATTCCAGCAACCGAGGTTTTATATATTGGGGCGAGCATCCATAGTCGGAGAACATGATACAGGGTATTGAGTGGATTATTGTGGCCGCCATAATCATAGTTCTCCTGTTATGGGGGCCTTCGAAGCTTCCCAAGCTGGCTCGCTCCCTAGGAGAGGCCAAGAAAGAGTTTGAGAAGGCTATGAAGGAGGCTGAGAGCGTTAGGGAGGAGATAAGGGAGATAGGCCGTGTGGGGACTACCTCGACTCCAAGCATACCAACGTCCCAGAGCTCGGATAAATTGATAGAGGTGGCCAAGGCCCTAGGAATCGAGACAGAGGGCAAGACCAGGGACCAGATAGCCCAGGAGATAATCGAGAGGACGAAGGGTCAGAAGGGTTAGTGAGGGAAGAGACCTGGGATGGCGTTAATCGGCCCCGAGCTAATCCTCCTAATCTTAATCCTAATCATAGTATTCAGGCCCAAGACCATCAAGGACCTAGCCTCAGCCATAGGCAGACTTGCTGCAGAGTTCAAGAAGGGAGCAGAGCATAGGAATAATCTTATAGAGATCGCTGAGAAGCTGGGGATTGAGACCCAGGGTAAGAGTGAGGAGGAGCTCCTTAAAGAGATTAAAAAGAAGATTTCAGGATAGTTGGGGGCTTAGGCGGTGAAGCAGGAGGAGAAGCCTAGGGACATGAAGGAGATGACTATCCTCGAGCACTTAATCGAGCTTAAGAACAGGGTGAAGGTTATTCTGATTACTGTCGGAGTCCTTACGCTTGCTATGATGGTTGTTCCAGCAGAGCTGAGATTCGACATAGAGTTCCTCATGGCATACAAGCCACTAGTGTCCCTGATACTGGACATGATAAGGAGCTATGTGATGCCTGAGGGTATGAGGCTTATAGGACTTACGATAACAAGCCCCCTCGAGATATACTTCATCGCATCCCTAGCCTTCGGCCTAATCTTCGCAAGCCCCGTAATAGCCTACGAGATATACATGTATGTTGACCCGGCACTCTATCCTCATGAGCGGAGGCTCATCTACCCATTCATGGCCTCATTCATAGCACTATTCGTGGCAGGCGTTCTCTTCGGATACTTTATCATAACACCCTTTACATTCAAGGCGATGTTAATCTTCTTCAGCTTAACGGGAGCTGAGGCAGTTATCCACGTAATCGACTTCTACAACACGATATTCATAATAACAGTGGCCACAGGGGCGGTCTTCACGACGCCGGTCATCCTAGTTCTCCTAGTAAGGGTTGGCCTAATCGGAACAGACATCATAACCAGGAACAGGAAATACATCTATGGAATAGCATACATAGTCGCAGCCATAATAACCCCTGACGGAGGAATGTTCACGAACCTCTTCCTCCTCGCAGTATTCATAGTATTGATAGAGGGTGCCGTAATAGTTGCCAGAAGATATGAGAAGCGTAGGATGGAGGCGGAGGAAACGATAACGAGCAGCCGGGAGATTCAGGTAAATAGGTGTAAATTCTGTGGAGGAGAGCTTCAAGGCCAGATATTCTGCCCCGAATGTGGCCGAGCCCAGAAGTAGCCTACCCCATCTCCTTTAGCTTCCTCATGGTCCCTGAGATTCGAATTGTTCTAAGCACTGTTGGTATACCGTTAATCTCTTTTACTATGGCGGTGGAGAACAATAGCTTAGGAAGAGACTCAAGCCTACACCTAATAATCGCAGTATCTCTGAACTTGTAGAACCTTAGATCAGCCTCTGCGACTCCCACCAGGCCGAACAATTCGGCAAACTTCTCCCGAATAACCTTGAATACTTCTTCGGGTGGTACCTCCGGCTCGGCCTTGACCGCCACATATCTCCTCTTCGGCTTAACGACCAATCCTCACAACCCCTGGCGCAATAAAGTTTGGCGAAAGTTTCTCAAGGTTTATGCTTATTATGCTCCAGCATTCATCGGATATTGTTTTAAGCGCCTCTTCCTGACTGTATCCCATAATCATGGGTAATGAGAGAAGTTGCCAAGGCGTCCTTAGACCCTGTGTTGATGATGCCCCCGAGGATACTATTACACCCGTCTTTCTAGCAAGTATGTTGAAGACCTCCCTGTAGGTTTTAAGTGAATTCTCAAGGTCTTCGATGAGAAGCTTGAAGGGAACCTCTACACGGTTTCTTAGAAGTGATGCAACGCCCTTATCAAACCTATACTCAGGCTCAGGGGGAATTATTATTGTGTCGACCCTGTTGTCTCTTGCCGCCACTAGGGCCGTCTCCAAGTCCTCACAGAAGACGGATACAACCTCATATTTTCCCCGATTCTCTCTTAGCGTCGAGAGTAGTGGGCGTCTTCCTGAGACCCTAATTACGAGCTTCCTGTAAAGCATCAAACCCATGGACTCGGCCTGACGTAACGTCTCCCTGAACTCCTCGCTTGAGCCCTCAAACTCCGCCACTGCGGCGTGGAATCCAAGCTCCCTCAGCTTGGCGAGTATCTCGGGAGAGTTCTCGGGGTTTAAATGGACCCAGAAGTCTATGAATTTTCTCCCCATTTCTGCTCAATCCTCCTTCTTAGCGCCTGAACCTGGCCACGTATGCTGACTTGGAGCCTTATCGGGTCTTTATCCGAGATTCTGATTGTTCCAAGGTAGGCGGCCTGCTTGTCAAGCCTTATGTATAGCTTCCCCCCATGCTTTCCCTTCACGGCCCTATCTCCCCAGACCTCCTCCCGCTCCCATTCCTGAAGGCTGGATAGCACCCGAGCTAGAAGCTTCTCAGCCTGCTCCCTATCGGTTAATGTTAGTTTGATGAGAGTTATCGGGTCTCCATAATGGCCTGTAAGGCTCTCACTGCTAATGCTCATATGCTCTAAGGCTTCGCCGCCCACTATGTTCTCAACAGCCTTCATCACCTTATCCTCATCCTCCGTGGCATGGCATAGAACCTGGACCAGTATTCTCTCGACTCTCGGCACACCTACTGCCTCCTGGCTATATCCCCATAAACCCTATAAGGCTTATCGGTCCTGCTCCTAAGAAGCTGAAAGACTATCTGGACTATTCTCATACCTGATCTCAGCTTAATCGGATAATTTGTTAGGTTTGATATCTCGAGTATTTGGTGATTGTGGGAGCCAGGCTGTATGTATCCGCTGGCCGAGTGGATGGCTATGCCTAGCCTTGCGTATCTGCTTCTACCCTCAATCCACCCGCATACATCCTCCGCCACGTATATCTTTTCCATAGTCATGCCAAGAATCATTCCATGGGGTTTGAGGATAATCTCATCGGCTATAACCTCCCTCATGACATCTTCAAAGTTCATGCTCTGCGGGTCGATAAGCTCTATATCGTCCTTAAAAA
>CAZHEC010000142.1:0-3804 GCA_964531465.1 uncultured Nitrososphaeria archaeon
GGGTGAAGCCCTCCCTTGTAGCAGCCCTAGGAGACACCAACACAGTATTAGCCACGGCCCAAAACCGAGAAACGTCCACTTCCACCCATAACACCCCACATACAACCCAATTAACCCGTGACAAAAAACTATCACGTGATAAAACCCTATCACACCCATGGCTGTTGTTGGTGCGGCCGCCGGGATTTGAACCCGGGACCACTGGCTCGGGGGGCCAGTGTCCTACCAGGCTAGACGACGGCCGCCTAGTTTGTCTTTGAGTTGGTGGTTATTTGAGGTTTTCTTTGGTGGGGTTTATATGCTTGTTTTAAGTGATACCTGGTATGGAGATTCCTGGTGATGGTTTGAGTGATGAGGAGATTAGGGAGATTCTGGAGAGGTTCCGGGTGGTTGCTGTGGTTGGCATGTCCCGGGATCCTACGAAGCCTGGGTCCTATGTTCCGAGGTTCCTTATGAGACACGGCTATAAGATTATCCCGGTTAATCCAACCGCTGATGAAATCATGGGGCTTAAGTCTTATGGGAGCTTGTTGGAGGTGCCTGAGGAGGTTGAGATAGTGGATGTCTTTAGGAGGCCAGAGCATACTCCTGAGGTTGCTAGGCAGGCGGTGGAGAAGGGCGCTAAGGTTCTCTGGCTTCAGGAGGGTATATACAATCCGGAAGCTGTTGAGATTGCTAAGAGAGGCGGATTAAAGGTGGTCTGGAACAGGTGCATGATGAGGGAGCATAATAGACTGTTCGGAAGTAAACCTCTCGTCCCACCAAGCAAGCTTAAGGGCTAGACCACATACTCTCCGCCTCTCTCAGGAACCACGGTCTCATGGCCTACGCTAGCCGCATAGTCTGCTAGGTCCCTGCATGCTTCAGGCTCTCCGTGGACGGCGAATATCTTCCTACCAGGTTCAAGGCTCTTGACAAACTCTCTTAGCTCTTTTCTCCCCGCATGGGCGCTGAACTTGAACTGTTCAACCCTTGCCTTAACCCTAACATCTACACCTCCATGGACAAACCTCTTCTCCTCTAGGAGCCTGGCTCCAGGGCTTCCAGGTATCTGGAAGCTTACCAAGAAGATCCCCGCCCTCTCATCATCCACTATTCTCTCCAAGTAATAGAGCGCTGGCCCACCTTTCAGCATTCCCGCAGGAGCTATTACTACGCCTGGACGCTCAGCAGCTCTCCGCCTCCTTCTCCTATCCGTGATTCGTGTTGCATGCTTGGCCGCAGAGTAGAGTAACTGGTAGCCATCAACATATCTACTGTTCTCAAGATATAGGTCGAGTATCTTGACCGCCATCCCGTCGATACTAACCCCCCTCCTAACCCCGTGAGCCTCAAGAACACATAGAATCTCCTGAGCCCTGGATACGGCGAATGCTGGGACTAGCACCAGCCCGTCTTGGTCCAGCACCTCCTTCACGGCCGTTATGAACATTTTCTCTAGGGTGCGTCTCTCAGTATGTTCCTCGAGTGCGTATGTGGACTCCATGATGACTGCATCAACATCTTTTGGAGGTGGCTCTGCACCTCTAAGGAGCCTTGTCTTGATTGTCGTGAAGTCTCCAGTGTAGAGGAGTGTCTTGTCGGCATTTATTAGGACCTGCATACTTCCAGGTATATGGCCAGCGTCTAGGAATGTTATCTCCGCATCCCTCACCTTTATCGTATCGCCGTAATCCACCCTCCTACCCCTCCTCAGAAGCTCCTCAACCTCTAGAACCTCAAATGGAAGATAGTATCCGCTGAGTTTGAGGAAGTCTCTCAGTAGTAGGTCGGCGACCTGATACGTCATCTCGGAGGCATAGACCGGCGTGTCCCCATCAAGCATGAAGAGGGGGGCGGCTCCTGTGTGGTCAAGGTGAGCATGAGTAAGTATGACTGCATCTACATCTCTTGCCGCCACATGTCCGGGGAACAGGGGCTCAGGCTCTGCAAGCTGTACCCCGTAATCAAGAAGTATCCTTGCTCCACCAGCCTTCACCAGGATGGCCGCCCTACCAACCTCTTGGGCAGCTCCAAGAAACCTGACCTCCATACCCAATCATCCAGACCTCACAGAATTCGCCAAAAATATTAAGCCTACCCCAATCCTAACCCGACAGCCGCTTAACATTAAACACTTAAATCATGCGTCCACCTAATAAAAAGCATGCCATCCTTCAAATGTAGAGATATTGGAATGAGCTGTGATTGGGAGGCATCCGCATCAAGTGTTGATGAGTTGATGAAGAAGATAGCCGAGCATGCCAAAGAAGCTCACGGAATAACGGAGATTCCACAAGACCTAGCGGAGAAAGTCAAGTCCGCAATAAAAGAATAAATCCCATAAAATCTTTTTTATCTAAAACTTGATACTACGTCGATGAACCATTTCATCATTCTTGGGCTTTCGTTAGTAGTGAATCTCCATGTCATCGCGTAAAGGTGGCATCCGGCATCTCTAAACTTCTCGATGATGTCGGCGAGTTCTCTCTCGACGCCCCTTGTCTCAAAGTCGGCGTACGCGTAGGTGAACTCCCTTCTGTGATGTTTCTCCAATAATTCGTTAATCTGTTTTCTGAGAATCTTGTAGTGCGATGGTGTTATGGTGGTTGGTATCCACCCTGTCCCATATTTTGCGGCTGCTTTAAGCATCTTCTTCCCAGTAGTCCCCCACCACATCTGTGGGTAAGGCTTCTGGACAGGCTTAGGCTCAAGAATCGTGGAGTGTGTCTGATAATATTTACCCTTGAATGTTACTTTATCCTCTTTCCATAATTTTGTGATTAGGTTTATCGCCTCAAGGGTCATTGAAACTCTTTCAGAGTCCCCGTGCCACCTCGAGTATCCATCGAACTCCGGCTTATGCCATCCAGCCCCTACACCTAGGATTATTCTCCCGCCACTTAAGTTATCAAGAGATGCAATTATCTTAGCTAACTGTGGCGGTGGACGAAACGGGATAGGCGTAACACAGGTTCCTAAGAGGGTTTTCTCGGTTATTGACGCCATGTAGGAGAGGGCGATCCATGCATCTATTGTTGAATTGCTCCAAGGTAGGTTATAATGGTCCCAGATAAGGACTACGTCTAATTCATGTTTGTCGGCGGCCTCGGCCACCGTCCTCAAGTATTCTGAAGTGTGGTATGGCTCGTGTCCTGGGATGACTATGCCGAATCTCATTTCTCCAAGGAGAGGAGTGTAACGTACGCGAAGTGCCCTGTCCCACCCACATTATGTGTTAGCGCCCACCCATTCTTTATTGGAGCCTGTCTATTCTTCTCAACCCGTTGTTGTAGCTGCCTAGTGGCTTCATATATCATGCTTAAGCCTGTGGCTGCTATCGGGTGTCCCTTTGCTTTCAAACCTCCATCTAGGTTTACAGGTATTACGCCGCCGATGTAGGTCTGCTCCTCCCTTGCAAGCATGTATCCTGTCCCCCTCTCGGCCAATCCAAGATCCTCATATGCGAGTATCTCGGCTATGGTGAAGCAGTCGTGGACTAAGGCGAGGTCGAGATGTTTGAGGGGGCTGTCGGGCCAGATTCCAGCCATCCTGTAGGCCTGCTCTGCCGCAGTCCGAACGGTCTCAATTGAGAGTAGGTCTCTTCTCCTGGTTATGTTGCCCGGCCCTGTGGCAGCCCCAATCCCCCTTATCCAGACAGGTGTATCGGTTAGCTTTGTGGCTATATTCTCCGAGGCTAGAACAACGGCTGCAGCTCCATCTGTTATGGGTGAGCAGTCGAATATCTTGAGTGGCCATGCAACATACTTTGAGTTCAAGACATCCTCCACCTTGATACGTTTCTGGAACTGGGCCTTAGGGTTC